>VFKD01000574.1 GCA_009885735.1 bacterium | reverse complement strand
GTGCACAGCTCCTCAAGTGCGCATCGGTATCTAGGGAAGACCAAGCTAATGGATTACAAGAAGATTCTGACACTCGAACCAGGTAAGCGCGGAGGCAGACCGTGTATTCGCGGCATGAGAATGACCGTCTACGATGTTCTCTCGTATCTTGCTTCCGGAATGACGCACGAGGAGATCCTGGCGGACTTTCCGTACCTCACGGAGGAGGATATCCTTGCGTGCCTTAGCTACGCCGCGGATCGCGAGAAGCAGTCTCTTACTGCAGCATGAAGCGGGTGTTTGATCAGAACCTGTCACCGCGATTAGCCGTGCGTCTGGCCGATCTGTTTCCCGGCAGTTCGCACGTACACCCGAACGGACTGGGTCAAAGTGACGACCGCGACGTGCGGACGTTCGCGCTGCTTGAAGGGTTCACTCTCGTCACCAAGGACGGTGACTTTAGCGATCTCGCCGCGATGCTTGGTGTCCCTCCGCTCGTCGTGTGGCTGCGAATCGGCAACTGCACGACAAGGCAGATCGAGGAGTTGATTCGGCGTAACCACCAGGCCATCTTGCAACTCGATGGCCACCCAGATGCAGGTGTTCTATCCATTCAGTAGGCTTGCCGACGAGCTATAACAGCCAGTGCATGCGTCCTCATTGGTATGTGTGCGGCGGGAGGAAATCTGCTGTGTCCCCAGGCCGTCCACCGTGGAGCTAGGATGAGAATCAACCGCGACGACATTGAGCCTCATGTCTATGAGAAACTGACCGCACGTATTGCAGCGTCTACCCGCAATCCAAATCCATCCTCGCATGAGTTACTCGCGCGCGAGATGCGCGACAGGCACATCAAGGCGGACATTGATGGTGTCTTGAAGCGGGACAACAAGCTAGTAGTGCGGCTAATTGCCGCCGGAGTGGTAGGTGCGATCGTTCTCTGGATGTTTGTACACACTATTGCCGCGATTGGCCTTATGGTCGTACTTGGCTTGATAGTCTTCGTCTATTCTTTTTGGGGAATAGCAGTGACACTTGATATGCACTCACGAGCTTCTGATACCGTGCGCTCGGACGCACTTACAGCGTGGCTCCCGATAATCGACCTTACGCGCAGCGAAAGGACATACTGCGAGACTGTAGTTCTGCTCGCCGAGACTGGCGCTCACCTGGACGACGCGACGAGGGGAGACGTACTCAATCGGCTCAACACACTGATGGCGCACATCCGACGCCTTGACGAGCAGAGTACCTCCCTGCGGCCAATGGCGAGCCAAAGTGCTCTAGACGCCCTGACGGCGGAGAGCAATGCCCTCGCGGCCCGCGCGGCAGGCGCGGTCGAAAAGGATGCCCGTGAAGCTCTTCACAAGAGCGCTGCTATGTGCCATGAGCGCCTGGAACATGCGCACCGCGTCGCTCCGTCGTTAGCGAAGCTTGAGTTACAACAGGAGGTGCTGTTCCAGGCACTGGCTTCAGTGCAGGCGTCGCTAGCGCGCTCGAAGGCAGCAGCAGCGACACTGTCGACAACTGATGTCGATGAGATCAGCCAGAGGATTACGGAGATTACTGGGAATGCGGAGGCCGTGGAACTGGCCGTGCAAGAGGTGATGGCGGCCGTAGCCCAGAGATAGAGAGCTTTCCATTGCCACATGCTGGTTCCACTAAGTTCGCGTATACTGTGTTTGCACACACCACTGCTGGAGAGACTAGAATGGTACTTGCACCTATCAACCACATAAGCCTTGACTATCGCGGCATCGCGATTGTCTCAGGCGGCTCCTTAGACCGATGAATCCGTTCAAAGCTACTTTGCAGCTTATGTTTCTCATCGCGGGACTAACGATGATTTGTAGCTATGCACACGCCGAGATGCCACCTTCCCAAGTAGCCCCAAACATTCTGGGCCTTACTGGCAGCATTCGCAACGTCAAGACGACAGCGCCCGCCGCGGAAGCGATCGGGTTATTGGCAAAGTCGCCTCTTCCCGCCGACGTCGACCTGAAGCGAATGGCTGCGTGGGCGCTCCACTACCTCACCGAGACTCCGCGGAAGGCGCTGGGCTATGAGCCGGTCTTTCAGTGTCATCCGCTGCGGTGCCCGCCGGTCCCCGAGGGCCAGGACCCGGTTGTCGCCTGCGACACAGATGCGCGCATGGACTGGGAATGGTACTTCATGCGCGACATCACCGGCTCGAAGAAGGGCGCGGACGTCGAGGCGGCGTTCCACAAGAGAATGCGAGATTACATAGACCCGGAAGGAAAGGTGTGGAGCCACCCAGGCTGCTTCAACGAGGGCAATATCGATGCCAGGTACGACAAGAAGGACTTCGTCGTCCACATCTGGGGCGCAACGAAGATACTGAAGAGTCTCTCAGAGGACTACTCCAGAACCAAGAATTCGACCTCGAAGGCTCTTGCGCGCAAAGTCATGCTGGCGCTGAAGCGCATCGCCACATGGGACGAGCGCGGACGATGCTGGATTAAGTGCGGCATGGGCGCCCTGAAGGCGGATGGAAGCATCGTACCCAATGGCTGGAACCGGCAGCCTGCGCCTATCGTGGAACCCCTCGTGACCTACTATCTGACCACCGGCGACCGCGAAGGACTGGAATTTGCCAAGGCCTATGCCGAAGGAATGCTGAACAGCCTTCAGCCGGATAGCATTCGTTTTCTACAGGACGGGAAGAGCACCTCCGGTGGCTTTCCATTCGGCGCGCACAGCCATGCAACTATGCATGCGGTCTGGGGAGTGGCACACCTTGGGCTGGTGACCGGTGAGGCGAAGTACACGACCTTCGCGAAGAACGTCTGGGATGCACTGCTTCGTCGCGGCACCGGTACGGGCTGGTTTCCCGCAGGGCCTGACAACTGCAACGAGACCTGCTGCGTGTCCGACATGATGTCGGTTGCCGGGCTCATCGCGCGGAGCGGAAGACCCGAATACTTCGACTTCGTGGAGCGCTACCTTCGCAACTATATCAGCAATCTGCAGTTCATCGTAACGCCGGAGTTTGAGAAATACTATCGGGAAAGGAACAAGACCTCGACCGAGGCTCAACTCCAGAGCGGATTGAAGGAACTCAGGAAATTCCAGGGCGGCATCATCGGTGGCTCGGGCCTCAACGACTGGGAGAACGAACTCCTCGGCGGCGCGTCGGGGTTTGAGATGTTTGGCTGCTGCGCTCCCGAGGGGATGCGGGCCATCCATACCGCTTGGAGCAATACAGTAGAGCGTTATCCGAAGTCTGCTCTGGGTCCCGCAGGCGTTTACGTGAATCTGAGCCTTAGCCGCGAATCGAAGTGGGGCCGGGTGGTGTCATTTCTGCCTGCGCAAGGGCGCCTCACGGTGAAGACGTTGGTCAAGGATGTGTACTTTATCCGCCCGCCGCACTGGGCGCAGCGGGCGGATGTTCGCGCATTCGTAGGCACGAAGCAGGTGGAAGCCAAGTGGTCCGGTGACTACGTTCGCTTCGATGCACGCCCGGGCGAGGAGCTGACCGTCACTTATCCGCTGATTGAATTCACGCACGACGTTGAAGGGCTGTGGAAGGACTGTGCTCCCAATCTGAAGGTGAGTTTTCAGTGGGAAGGGAATAGGGTGGTTGGAGCGACTCCAGCGCCGAAGGGCACCCCATTGTTCTCGCGAACTGTCCGAGCGCTGCCGCCTCCTCCGCAATAGGGAAGCCTGAACTGGAACTGTGAGCCGATTGACTATGAGCGATCTTTACCGTATACTCCCTAGCGAGGCGCCGCCTCAGACCGACGAGTTGTACCTGGTACCGAAGCGATCACATACTGTAGTGTGTTCTTCCTGCGGGTTAGTTGCACCTCCCAGAGGCGAAATAGGTCTCCGTGGTACTGTCATGCTGAGCGGAGGTTCAGCCGCATCGAACCGTAGTCGAAGCATCCAGGCGTACCCGATCTGGTGCTACCGGACCCTTCGACTGCGCCACGATACGGCTGTGGCTTCGCTCAGGGTGACAGTAATGCGGCCGTTGCGATGGATTGAGAATCTGGACCTGTTCTCAAAACTTGACACAACTACAACATCTTTTCGGACTCAAGTGATCTAGAGAAACGACGCATCGAGGGCCCGCCAATGGTACTTGCACCAATCAATCACGTCGCCGTTGACGAGCGCGGCACCGCGTTCATCTCAGGCACCTCGATACGGGTGACGAACATCGTGATCGACACGTATACCTGGCATCTTTCACCTACACAGATTCTCGATAACTATCCGTGCCTATCGCTCGCAGAAGTACATTCAGCCTTGGCCTACTATCACGATCACAAGGCTGAGATTGACCGAGACTTGGAGGGGGCGGACCAGGAGTATCGGCAAGACAGGCTCTCTGCGCCAAACCCTCTGTCGCGCAATGGCTTTGAGCGGCGACTAGATCAGACAGATTCCGAGCCCAAGTGATCCGCCTGTACGCGGACGAGAACGTTGAGCGTCAGATTGTTCGCGGGCTGCGGAGCTTGGATGTAGACAATCTAATTGCGGAAGAGGTCGGTTTCGGTCGCACCGAAGATTCAGCAATCCTCGACCGCGCCGGTGAGGTTGGCCGCATAGTGTTCTCTCGCGATCAGGACTTCCTTCGGGAAGCGGCGATACGCCAATCCGCCGACAAACAATTCGTGGGAGTGATCTACGCACACAAGCGAGACGTAAGCATTGGTCAGTGTGTTCAGGACCTTGACCTCTTGGCGATTGCGGGCACACCCGACGATTTCGAGAGTCGCGTCTACTTCCTTCCTTTGTAACTCGAAACGTACACTGCGACTGCTTTCGGTACTCAAGCGTGCAACCTGCGGTCGCCGACAATATGAACCGTGCCGATTGCGAACGTTGCTTGCACTTCGGTTGCCATGTGTGTATAATGTCGCGTGAAGGTGGCATGCCCCTTCATACCCCACGCTCCCGCGAAGGCAGCCAGCCTTCCGAACACTCTTGAAAAACCGTCTTCAGCCCCGGCTTGTACCCGTTGGACACACCGACTCTATCACTTCCCTTGCCTTCTCTGCCGATGGAGGGACCCTCGTTAGCGGCAGCATGGACGAAACCGCCATCGTTTGGGACGTCGCAGGCGGGAAAATGCGCAGGCGTCTTCCCCTTGGTGATTGGGCCTCGGAGGCGGTGGTTACTCCAGATGGAAACACCGTCATCTCGTGCGCCGGTCTGGTGTGGGACGTACAGTCGGGCACGGTCCAGCATTCCTTTCGGCGCTACTGGTCGCCACAGGCAATCTCATTGGCTGGAAAGCTCCTCGCAGGTCCACACTCTACCCGCGAGGAGAATGGCTGGGCAGTAAGAGTGTGCCGTCTGGCGTCCAGGAGAACCCATTGCAGAGTTCCTTGGACCGGGTATTGTCCGACGGAAATCAGATTCTCAAGCGACGGGCAACTCATTGGGATTGCGGGCAGCAATGCAGACAGCGACAACGAGACCGACGAGTGCGCCGACGGCTCCGTGCTGTCTAGGTGCAGAGTGAAGGTCTTCGACTTCATCTCCGGGATCAGCGTTGAAAGGGTCTATCGCTCCCGGTCGAGTGAGGTTCACCTCGCGTCGCATCCAGATCATCGGCTCGTCGTTGTCGTGGACGGTGGCGAACAGATTTGGGATGCCGAGTCTGGAGATATAGTCGTATCGACGGAGGGTGCCGAGGCTCGGGTGGACCGGTTCGGGCACTATTGTGTCGACTTGTCGCCGTGTGGGCGCATGTTGGCGGTAGGAACCTATGATGGATTCGTATCGGTTTTCGATGTCGATTCCGCGCGACTCATCTGGCGGCGTCAATCTCATTACGGATGGATACGTAACGTTGTTTTCGTGCCGTGTTCGGATTCGATAGCGAGCGCTGGAGACGACCACGCGATCCGATTCTGGAATGCACGCACTGGCGAGCACCTGCGTACTCTCGGCGTTGAACACCACTGTGTTGAGGCAGTGGCATTTAGCAGCGATGGGAATGATGTCACTGCTATCTACGAAGACCGCTCCGCACGAGTGTGGAGCTTGAGTACGGCGTTGTTGGGCCGCGAAGAGTTCGACAATCCAGGGATACTGAAGGCCGGCGCACCAGTGAATCCGGATACCGCTCGGAATCTCTGGTGCGACGCGGAGACTCGGTTTCCGACCAGGGAGAGGTGGGATGGCGGCTCATTGGCGCAGCAGGAGCTCTACGTTCTGTGCCCTGGACAGACAAGGCGCACAGAAACCGGCAGTTTCGCCGACAGAGAATCCGCCGGATGGCTGCCATCGGGCACTCCGATGCACGGGTTCTCTCGCATTCAGGCAATCTCACCGGACGGCTCGCTCTGCGCGATGCGCGATCGTGAGCATCGACTGACTGTATGGGATGCCGAGACGGGAAGCGCACGCTGCAAGGTGCAAGGGACTAGCTGTTATGACAAATCACTCGTATTCTCGCCAGACAACAGCTTTCTGGCCATGATTACGGACGACAATGTGATTCGCGTCTACAGCGCGCTTACCGGCGAAGCCCTTGCAACCCTGACCTACGACGCCGAAGAGTCGTGGGGAACTGGCGAGATTGCTTTCTCCGCGGACAGCAAGACGCTCGTGAGCGGTAACATCGACTATCCCGTCGTCCTCTGGGACGTAGGCACTTGGAAGCTGCGCCAGGAGTTCGACGCACACAGAGATGGTGTTTGCGCCTTGGCCCTGTCGCCAGACGGCGATACGCTCGCGGTCGGTACATCATATGAAGAGCGGGTCTACATGAAGAGTCTCGGTCGACGGCGCAAGGGGCGCTTTCTTCGCGGGCACTCTGCAGCCATACGTTCCGTTCAGTACTCTCCTGACGGCACCCGCCTCGCCACCGGCGCCGCAGACGGTACCGTCCGCATCTGGGATGCAGAGACCACGGAACTGCTCGCCACGATGCTTGCGTTCGGCCCCGGCGAATGGGTCATCTACACGCCTGAGGGTTACTACACCGGCTCGCCGGATGTGGAGCGGCATATGGTATACCGCGACGGTACGGACCTGATTCCGGCTTCCGAGATCGCAGGGACTCACCGGAGCGAGGCTCGAGTTCGAGCAGCTATTGGCGCATTAAGTGATCAGTCATCAGCCTGACGGTTCATCGATACCTGGCTCGGCAGGAATCAACACTTCAATCAACCGGATGAATGTCGGGATGGTGCGAGTCGCAGTTTCCCAAACCCGCTCTTACCGTATGTGCTCGTAGACATGGATGTAGAGGTTCCGCAGTCGCGCGATGTCGCTCCATGGAACGCCATCGTGGGCTGACCGGAACGATTGCGGCAACCGTGAACACGCTTCTCCGATGATCTCGATCTCGCGCACCGTGTCTGCCTGAACCATATCGTCCGCAAGAAACTGCTCTCGGGTGAGGTTGGCCAAGTATCTGGCACGTCGGTTACCGCCAGACGAAATGTCAAGCAGCCACGCCTCAGGCTGACGCATAGATCTGCTGTGCCGTGGCGAGAGTCTCCCGCAGAACGATCCAGTTGTCACTCTTCTCAACTGCTTCAGTTTCAACGAGATCTATCCGTCGCCCGAAATGCGCCTCCAGATCATCCTGGGCATGAAGAAGCTCAAGGAGGTCCCAGTTTGCATTTGGATCGAAACTCACGAGGATGTCCAGGTCAGAATCGAGCCGAAGCTCGCCACGTACAGCCGAACCAAAGATCGAGAGGTCGCGTATGCGCCACTTCCGGCAAATG
>VFKD01000712.1 GCA_009885735.1 bacterium | reverse complement strand
CCGAGGAGATGGAGCGAGACAGCTCTGTCTTCATCTGTGGTGAAGAGGTGGGCCGTTACCAAGGAACCTACCGCGCCACCGAAGGTCTGCAGCAGAAGTTTGGGTCCACTCGCGTCGTGGATACGCCCATCAGCGAGGTCGGCATCGCAGGAATGGCCACAGGCGCGGCAATGGCCGGCCTGCGCCCTATCGCCGAGTTCATGACCTGGTCGTTTGCGCTCTCGGCAATGGACCAGATCGTGAACCATGCCGCAAAGATCACCTATATGTCCGGCGGGCGCATCTCGTGTCCTGTGGTGTTCCGCGGCCCCGTGGGTCGGGGCGGGCAGCTTTCTGCCCAGCACTCCATGAGCCTTGAATCCTGGTATGCCCACACGCCGGGCCTGAAGGTGGTGACCCCGGCAACCCCGGCTGACGTCAAAGGGCTCCTCAAGACCGCGGTTCGAGACGACAACCCGGTGATATTCATGGAGCATACCGCGCTTCACGCCACGCGCGGCGAGGTGCCCGAGGATCCGGACTTTACCATTCCGTTCGGTCAGGCAGCCATTCGACGCGAGGGAGGAGACGTAACGCTCGTCGCCTACTCGAGAATGGTGAACGCCTGTCTCAAGGCCGCCGAAGCTCTTGCCGAGGAGGGCGTCCAGTGTGAAGTCATCGACCTGCGCACGCTGGTGCCGCTCGACATGGACACTGTATTGAAATCTGTCGCGAAGACTCACCGCGTAGTGGTGACGCAAGAGGACTGGAGAAACGTCGGATTTGCCGCCGAGGTGGCAGCGCGCATCGCCGAACTTGGATTCGACGACCTAGATGCTCCTATCCAGAGAGTTGGAGGCGCGGACGTTCCGATGCCCTACGCCAAGAACCTCGAACGTGCGGCTATTCCAGGTGAGCAGGACGTGATATCCGCCGTTCGACGCTGCGTCGCGTAGGCAGGAGAGAAGATGGCGGAAGTTCGCATGCCGAAGATGGGCGACGGAATGGAAGAGGGTCGCATCTTGCGCTGGCTGAAGAACGAGGGCGACACGGTGGCTGCGGACGAGTCGATCGCTGAGATCGAGACCGACAAGGCCAATGTAGAAATGCCTGCCGAAGAGCCGGGCGTGTTGACGAAGATTTTCCTGAAAGCCGGGGAGACTGCCGTCGTTGGCGCTATCATCGGGTTCATTGGTGACGCATCCAGCACGGGCGTGCCGGTGGCGGCAATCGCACAAGCGCCAATTGTAGAGCGGCCCGCCATCGCCTCGAATGGCCATGAACAGATTCGAGAGGCTAAGCTGCCTGCCGATGCATCAGGACGAGTGAGGGCCACCCCGCTTGCCCGTAAGCGCGCCAGGGAGCTTGGGATCGAACTTCAACGGATCTCAGGCAGTGGTCCGGGCGGAAGGATCGTGGAACGAGACGTGGTGACCGTGAGTGCCTCCCGCATGCCGCAAGCGTCGCCCCATCCACCTCTGGCGGCCCTGCCATCACTCGCTTCTCCAGTAGCTCCGACTCTTGGCGGCGCCGACACCGAAATTAGCCGCATGCGCCGCGCCATCGCCCGTAGAACGGTTCAAAGCAAGCAGACCATTCCTCATTTTTACCTGGTTATGCCGATCGAGATGGACCGATCTCTCGCAATGCTAGACGAAATGAACGCGCAGGTGCCCGAGGGTAAGGTCACGGTGAACGACCTCATTGTAAAGGCATGCGCGGTTGGGCTCGCCACGTTTCCGGACGTTAACGTCTCGTTCACTCCAGATGAGAAGATCCGCCGCTACGATACGATCAATATTGGAGTGGCAGTTGGTACGGACGCAGGACTCACCATTCCCGTCATCCCGGATTGCGGCAACAAGACTCTTCGAGACATCTCCACGACCGCCAAAGCGCTCATCGCCAAGGCACGGAGCGGCTCGTTGACTCCACAAGAGATGTCCGGCGGAACGATGAGTGTTTCGAACCTCGGGATGTTCGGAATTGAGGAGTTCGCGGCAATTATCAATCCTCCCGAGTCGGTTATCCTGGCGGTTGGCGCGGTTGCGGCAGAGGTGGTAGTTGGCGCAGGCGGAGCGTTCGAAGCTCGACGGAGGATGCGCGTCACGCTGTCGTGCGATCATCGTGCCGTGGACGGCCTGCTCGGCGCTCGGTTTCTGCAGGAGGTCCGACGGCTGCTGGAGAATCCGTTTACGCTGCTGGCGTAGGCGATCAGTCCGATCTGCATCGACGGAAATCCTTGCCCTTGCACCTTGCCAGCCTTATGGTATAATGCCTCTAACAGAGGATGATGATGGCGGGTCATTGCCCCTAGCCGCAGGATGGGCATCACCCAAAGTTGGTCAATAGTGCGCTCAAGAGGAATGGACCAAGATGAAAGCTACTCTCAAGTGCAACTGCGGTCAGTGCATCGTTTCTCGCGATGTAATGCAGCAAGGCTACTATTCCCGTCAGTTCGGTCCCAGCTACGTCTATGTCCGTTACCGATGTTCGCGTTGCAAGAGGCTCGGCGAGCATTTTGTGAAGCAAGAAGAGTGGGACGAAGCGATGCTTCGAGACGCAGACCTCGAGATGTCTTCAGCCGAGAAGAAGCAGTTCGAGCGTTTGGGCAGCATTACGGTGGATGAGATGGTGAATTTCCACTACACCCTCGCAAAGCTTGATGCCCTCAATTTGGATGCAGACGAAGAAAAGATTTAGCCCTTACGCCCCTATCCCGCCGCTGCCGCTTGCGCCTCTATGGCTCTCAACCCCGCCAAGTCCGCCTTTGTTTGTGCCGTCCATTTCTCTCTGCTCAACCCCTCGTACTCACTATGTAGGCTCAGAGCGCCCCCAAATCCAATCCTGTTCATAGCCACATACATCGCTGCCCAGTCGACGTGGCCCTCCCCTATCGGCACGAAGTGCGCCTTGCGAGCGCCGTTCTGAGCGTCCCAGCGTGCATCCTTAACGGCCACCAAGGCCAGGTGTCCCCTCGCAATGCTGAAGGCCATATCGAGCGGCTCGCCGCAGAGAGACAAGTGACCGGGGTCCAAATAGAGGGCCACCTGAGCCGGGTTATAGCCTTGAGCAAGGTGCATGGCTGCAGAGGAGTTTAGGCCAAGATTCGACCCGCTGTGCGTGTGGATGCAGGCCCGAACGCCGAAGCGCATTGCGAGCTTTGCGAAGCCGTCGAGCTCCTTGCGCGCCGCGTCCACCTGGTCCCAATACGGCTTCTCCCGCGAAAACGCCCAATACCCAAGCTTAAGATGACCGACGCCAGCATCGTGGCATGCGGCGAACATCGGCTCGGCAACAACATCCGCCGAGCGCGTGAGGCTCGTTGGCGCGGTTACAAGCGGAACCACCTGGCCTGCCCCGGCAATCTGCTTCATGGCTCTGGGAAGCGCTTCGCGAACGTTGCCTGGATTCACTGGATAGCCGTCCCTAACACACAGGTCCATCCCGTCGGCGCCCACTTCGCGCACCATCTGAATGAGTTCAGGAATACCGAATTCACGGACTAGCTTGGTAAAGACAATGTACGGCCTTGGCTTGAGCATCAAATGTCTCCAGGACGACCCACGTCGCCGCCCACCCACCGCAGAAAGAGCCATGCCATCACGATTACCGTAGCCAGAATGATGGGTCCCGAGATAACCATTGGCAGGTAGAGCAGCAAAAAGAGCGAAACCATTACAAAGGAACCCACGATGAGCCAGCCGCGGATGATGACCGTTGGCCCACCCTCCTCGGCAATTCGTTTGAGTATGCCCTCGCGGGAACCAAAGGGCGCTCCGCACTCGATGCATGAAGTGGCATATGCGGAGTTCTCGGCGCGGCACATATGGCACCAGATGGGATCGAGTACGCCTTCTCGCTCTCGTTCCCGCGCGCGCTTCCAGCTCTCAAGCTGTGGAGCGAGGCGAGTGCTGAGGCGAGGGAAGTTCTGCAGGGTCCACTCCAAGTGCTCTATCGCCTGAGCCATCTCGCCCCTCTTATAGAGGGTTTCGGCAACCGCGATCCTCGCAACTGGGTCCATTGGGTCCTTCTCCAGGGCTGAGGAATACCGCTGAAGCGTCTCATCCTGCATTCGCTTCAACTGCACGGTGCTCGATGCCGACCCCAAGAGAGGCATGGCGATAGCCGAAGCTATCAGAATCATCAGCAGGCCGATGCCTATGCTGCTAGGCGCCGCGACCACGGCGACAAGGAGTCCAAGGTAAAGCAGCACTCCGAAGAAGACGGCGCTGCCATCGACGGATCCGTCAAGACCCCAGCGAATGAGGCAGATGACGGGGATCGAGGCGATAATTAGGCTGATTGTAACAGCCCCGACTATTCCAAATACCGCGCCCATGCCGTCCTCCCTCCAAAGTTTGCGATGAGTCTACCGTGAAGACAGCTCGCGTGCCAGATCGCGGGCCACGTCGCGCTTGGCAAGATCATCCCTCTTATCGAAGAGCTGCTTGCCCTTCCCGAGGCCCAACTCCAGCTTTGCGAAGCCGTGCTGGAAGAAGAGCGACAGTGGAATGAGCGCGTACCCCTTCTGGTCCATCGACGCTCGCAGTCGTTCGATCTCCGCGCGGTGAAGCAGGAGCTTGCGCGGACGGCGAGGCTCGGCATTCCACTGCGTTCCATGCTCATAAGGGTTGACGTGCATGTTGTGAAGCCACACCTCGTTGTTCTCTATGCGTGCGAAGCTCTCGGCAATGCTCGCCTGGCCCAAGCGAATGCTCTTGACCTCGGTGCCGACGAGCGACATGCCGGCTTCGAGTGTGTCTAGTATGTGGTACTCGTGGCGAGCCTTGCGGTTCGTGAGAACCGTTTTGCGGGCATGTGGATCGGCGGCTTTGGGTGCTGCAACAGGTTTGGTCATCTATTTGCTTTCATTCTGTATACACATGCGCGGCGTGCGCGTCTGATGAACCACGGGCGAGACGACCGTGCCAAGACTCAAGTCGACGAGCGACATGCCCGTGCCACAAGGATCCCATAACCTAATCGTCTTCGCGGCGCATATTGCTCATGGCCATCTCGAAATCAGGTTGCATCAGTTCGCGCGGCAAGTCGGCCTCACCATCCGCCAAGCGTACAAGCGCTTGTAAGCCGGCCTCATTAACCAGAGCGCGAAGTCCCGCGCCCGAATATCCATCGGTTGCGTCCGCTATCGTGTCGAGGTCCACATCGGCAGCTAGACGCACATCCTTTACGAACAGCTCGAGCATTGTTTTGCGCTGCGGCGTATCCGGCAATGGAATCTCGATCTCTCTGGACAGTCTGCCTCCACGGCGAACCGCCGGATCCAGCATGTCCGGCCTGTTCGTGGCGCCCAGAACCATCACCCGGTGATTCGGCTGCATGCCGTCCATCTCCTGGAGGAACTGGTTCACCACCTTGTCTGAGTGAATTGCCACGCCACCTTGACGCTCGGGCAGGAGCGCGTCGATCTCGTCGATGAAGACAACCGAGGGCGCCTCGGCACGCGCCTCGTCGAAGAGGTCTCGAACCTTCTTCTCGGACTGCCCCACATACATGCTGTTGATCTCGGCCGGCGACACTCGGAAGAATCGGCACTTCGCCTCCGACGCTAGTACGCGTGCAATCGTGGTCTTGCCTGTGCCGGGAGCGCCCTTCAACAAAACGCCCGTGGGCGGTTCTACGCCCAGTTCGCGCGCCGACTCCGGGTCTTGCAGCATGAGCTGAAGCTGGCGCAGTTCGCGCTTCGTACGAGGGTCGAGTACGACGTCGTCCCACGTCAGGGCCGCCCGCTCCGGCATTCCGCTTCTGCCGGACTGTGACGACGGCACGTCCTCTGCCAGGGACTTGGCAAACTCCGAGAGTGCGTCACTTGTCGGCTCAAGCTCAGCGGCAGTCCGAGCTGCTGTTGCAGCCTCGTCCCGGTATCCCAGAGACTTGAGGGCATGAGCTAGGTAGAAGTGCGAGCGCGAATGGGCTGGATCGAGAGTAATGGCAATGCGCAGCCAGTGGACCGCCTCTTGAACTCGCTTCTTGTGGCCGGTGAACTTGCGTGCGCGATCCGACGCCACGCCGCCCATGCCCAGCACCTTGGCTCCGTAGCCTACCGCGAGATCGCCAAGCGTCGGCTTGATCTCCTCGGCAGACTTCCAGTGCGCCCATCCCAGGCGGTAGTGAGCCTCGGCCGACTGGTTGTCGATGGAGGCGGCGCGGCGAAATGCATCAATCGCGCCGTCCCAATCATCGCGGCGAGATCGGGAAAGCCCGCGCTCTATCTCCTCGTTTACCTGCGCCTCTAAGCTGCCGACCATATAGAGAGTCTCCCGGGATTACTACGCCGGCCAAACGATCTGGTTCCATCCACTCAATTATACCGTTCGCGCTACCACCGAAGGCGTGAGCCGGTCTAGCCCCTATCGCGCCAGCTCGTAGAGCGCGTGCGCATAGATCTTGCACGATCGAATGAGCGACTCAATCCCAATCCGCTCATTCGGCTCGTGGGCGGGACCATCCAGATCGTCGGGATATCCGGCGCCAAACGCAACGACGTTCGGCGTGGCCCGCGCATAGGTGCCGCCTCCCATCGTCTTCGGCTGAGTTAAAAGGTCGCCTGTCTCCTCGCGATATACGCGAAGAAGCGTTGCCACCGGC
The DNA here is from genome assembly GCA_009885735.1 of bacterium. GTDB lineage: Bacteria > Armatimonadota > Chthonomonadetes > Chthonomonadales > CAJBBX01 > VFKD01. Next base: position 424 of record VFKD01000712.1, on the reverse strand, counting down.
TCTTGGTCCAGCGGTACATAGAGTGGTCGGCTGTCTGAGATTTCGTCCACAGTCCATCCAGCTGCCGCTGCACGGGCACGGGTCGGGAGAACGTCTTCCTCCCACGTGACCGGATAGCGAACGTTGTACGTGAGGTTCACCTTGCCGTCACTCGCCGAGAAGATGCCGAGATTACTCGTGAGCGGACCGGCGACATCATCGTGCCCCTCTATCCCCAGCCCGCTCCCGCCGGTGTCGGCGGAGAGCAGAATCCACTCCAGCCAATCCGCATCGGCTTCCAACCCAACTCCGTGCAGGGCCCTCGCCAGCCGAACTACGGCGTTGTCTCCCTTGTGTGGCGTGCTGCCATGAGCGGACTTTCCGGCCGCCCGCACCAAAACACGGTCACCCACGCGAGCGGCGGTGACGTTCTTATCCCATCCTT
>VFKD01000670.1 GCA_009885735.1 bacterium | reverse complement strand
CGAGGCTCCGCAAGTACATGGGCGGCCTGCAGGCCCCCGGAGTGGCGGAGAAGGACGCTGCGGCGTACATTGCCTTCCTCGACTCGCAGAAGCAAGTCGACAAGAAGAAGAGGATAGGCACGCAGGGCTACTGCATGGGTGGTCCGCTTGTGTTTAGAACTGCTGCGGCGCATCCGGACCGAATCGGCGCGGGCGCGTCGTTTCATGGCGGAGGGCTCGTAACGGACCAACCGACGAGCCCGCACACGTTGATACCCAAGATGAAGGCGCGGCTCCTTGTGGCCATAGCGTCGAATGACGATTCCCGGCAGCCGGACGCCAAGGACAAGCTGCGCGAGGCATTCGCCAGTGCTAAGGTGACGGCTGAGATTGAGGTCTACCAGGGGCTTCATGGCTGGTGCGTGCCGGATATGCCTACCGGACCGGACGGCAAGCCGCTCTACAACAAGCCGGAGGCCGAGCGCGCGTGGGCAAAACTCGTGGCGCTCTATAAGTCTGCGTTGGGGTAGATTCTCCCACAGATCGCTCCGGCTCAGGCGTTGATCGTTCCTAGTTTAGGCGACCGGAGAGGCATGCGGCGCCGTGGAGTGCGATCCATGTGACGATTGTAGTGGTAATGGTAGAATACGCGCAAGAATGCAAGTCGAGGAGCAAGCCGATGACCGCCGAGATCATGACCATGTCCGAGATCGAAGAGCAGTTTGATAATGAGTGGGTACTGGTAGAAGATCCTGAGCTTGATCGGAACAATAAGGTTGTGAGGGGCAGGGTTCTGGTCCACAGCAAGAATCGCAATGACATAGACGCAGTTGCCATACGTCTACGACCGAAGCGTTCTGCCTTTCTCTATACCGGCCCGCCACCAGACAACATTCTCATTAACATATGACACCGTTCAATCCATACCACGGGCTAGTCATCGTCGAGACGCTGCTTGTTGGACCACAGGGGGAGACAATAGCCCGTCTTGCACTGGACACTGGGGCATCGTCTACTGTGGTGCGGAACGCTCTATTGGTTACTATCGGCTACGACCCGGACAGCCTGCCGCGAACGGTGAACTTCACTACCGGAAGCGGAGTGGAGTCGGCCTCGCGGGTCAGGGTGGCCAGGCTTTACGCATTGGAGCAAGATCGGCTTGACTTCACTGTCATCGCCCACACTCTGCCGCCGTCAGCCTCGGTTGATGGAGTTCTTGGGCTCGACTTCTTCCGTGGTCACATTCTGACCATCGACTTTCAGAAGGGTGAACTCAGCCTCGTGTAGCTCCACCGATTGCTCGACACATTAACTAGAGGAGGTAGTCTAGCTCCTATGAACACACCAAAACCACTTTCCCGCCGAGACGTGCTGCACACCGCCGCCACACTTGGAGTAGGCTCAATCGCTTTCGTTGAACCTGCGCATGCCGCCGAGGACGGGCTCGGCATGCCCGATTCGGGCCTAGTGACCGGGCAGCTCAAGCCTCTTAAGTACGATTCGATTCCGGGCCTTCTTACGAAGGAGCAGATTACTCCGCACTACCAGGCGCACTACGGCGGAGCTCTCAAGCGGTTTGTGAAGATCGAGGCAGACCTCGATGCGCTTCTGAAGGACGGCAAGCCTCTTCCGAGTGATGCCTATACGCTGCTGCAGAAGGACAAGCTCAATCGTATGAACAGCGTTCTGCTCCATGAGTTGTACTTTGGCAACCTCACTCCGAAGCCCGGCGATCCCGGTGAGGACGTGCGTACCGCGCTGGCCAAGCGCTTCGGTTCGCTTGACCGCTGGACAGAGGACTTCCGGGCCTGCTGCATGGCGGCGAATGGGTGGGGAATTCTTGCACGCGACCTGGTGAACGGAAAGCTCTACAACGTCAGCAGCGACCTCCACGAGATTGGGGTGCTGTGGCTCGGGCAGCCGCTGCTGGTTTGCGACGTCTATGAGCACGCATTCTATGTGGACTACCTGAACCGCAAGAAGGACTACGTTGACAAGTTCGTTCAGTTCGTAGACTGGAACGAAGTGCAGTTCCGATATCGGAAACTGGCACATTGACGAGTGGCGCAGACCCACTTTCCGAAGATTCTGTTGAGAGTCGGCCGACCTATACGCTTCGTCAACTGGTCGCCTACTTCCTGAGGCTGGGAACACTTGGGTTCGGCGGTCCGATTGCACTCGTTGGATACATGCAGCGCGATCTGGTGGAGTCGAAGCGCTGGGTGCCCAAGGAGGAGTATTCCGAAGGGCTAGCTCTCGCCCAGCTCGCTCCTGGCCCCCTAGCAGCACAGCTTGCGATCTACATTGGCTGGCTGAAATCTGGAGTGCTTGGCGCCACGCTTGTTGCGATTGCCTTTGTCTTGCCCTCGTTTCTCATGGTTCTGGCACTGTCGTGGGTCTACGTGGGGTATGGCGGGCTTCCATGGATGCAGGGCGCATTCTATGGCATTGGCGCGTCTGTCATCGCCATTATCGGCCTGAGCGCCTGGAAGCTCCTAAAGTCCACCTTGGGTAAGGATCCATTTCTGCTCGGAATATGCTGCGTGAACGCGGTGGTCACCGCAGTTACGGAAACCGAATTCGTATGGCTCATTCTTGGCAGCGGCGTGGTGGCACTGTCTCGCAAGTTCTACAAGGTTAAAAGCGTGCCCGTCGCCATGGTATTGTCACCTGCAATGGCATGGCTGCTCACAGGGTTACATGGTCCCGCCAGCCTGGGACTATTATGGAAGGTTGGCCTCTACTTCACCGCCGCAGGCTCATTTGTCTTCGGCAGTGGATTGGCAATCGTTCCATTCCTGCACGGAGGCGTTGTGACCGAATTCCAGTGGCTCACGGAACGGCAGTTTCTGGATGCCGTCGCGGTGGCAATGATCACGCCCGGCCCGGTCGTGATTACAGTGGCATTCATCGGCTTCTTGGTTGCGGGTCCGCTTGGGGCTTGCGCCGCGGCACTAGGCGTCTTCCTGCCCTGCTATCTATTTGTCATTATCCCCGCCCGCTACTTTCGGAAGGCTGCTAAGAATCCGAACGTTCGAGCGTTTGTTGACGGTGTAACCGCAGCGGCATCCGGCGCGATAGCTGGGGCGGTTATAGTTCTCGGCCAAAGAGCCATTACGGATTGGACGACTGTTGGAATTGGAGTGCTGACTCTTGCCATCCTGCTCTCCAAGCGGCGGGTGCCTGAACCACTCCTCGTGGTTGCGGCGGGCATTGCGGGCATGGCGCTGAAGGCCGCATAAGTAGGGAGCGTAGTTGGGACTTACAGCACGCGAAGAAGGTCTGGGTGCGGTCCAACGATAGCGGCGGTCGATACCTTGGTGTCAAGAGTTACGAATGTGCCGCCATAGTGCTGGCAGAGCGCGAGCAGGTAGACATCCGTGATCTGTTTGGGTCCAAGAATAGCAGTTGAGTCGATGAGGGTGTTGTCTCGAAGGGAGATGGCGTCCGGCCAAAAGTGATGAGTCGCGCCGTATCGTTCTGTTGTGTCTCCAAGAAGAGACAGTGCCACAGAAACACCCTTTAGACGGTTAGGGTACTGCGTCTGGGTGAAGATTCGTACAAATCCATTCTCGGTCAGAGGACACGTAGCCCATGCACCCTGACCCTCCGAATTGAACCACGCATGGGATTTGGTACTATCGACGTGGCTTGGATCATGCAGCGCGATCAGTACATTTACGTCCAAGAGGCAGATACGCATGCGTCAATCGTCCTTTAGCGCATTCACCATCTCGACAGTTACCTGAATACCAGGACTCTTAGTTGGCACTTGAATGATTCCATTCCTCCGAGGCGCATTCGCCAACATCGCTATCTCAGCGTCGTACTCTGCCCGCCTCTCATCTGGATTGAGAGTGAACGATGGCGGTTGCGCAGTGGTCTCGGCTTCCGTCACCTCTAGGCGCAGCCTAGTCTCCGGCTCGAGGGGCAGCCTTCCTAGCTGCCTCTGAACATCCGTGAACGTCCCCTCGATCACCTGCGTCTCCATGGTGTCCTCCCCCGACGTAAGTCCGCTGCCTGTAAGGCCTCACTTCCATTATACCGTGACTGTGCAGAGTACGCTTTCGGCTGGCCCTAGCAGGAACTTTGCATCTCGCGCCTAATGAGGGGTTGGAGGAGCACCAGTATGCACCGTCCCATCCTGATAACAGTTCTCACCCTTGTCGGCATCGTCGTGTCTCTAGTAAGTGCTTGGTCGCAGGCAGCTCTGTCGAAGCAGCAGACGGCGCCCTTCAAGTATGTCCGAGCGAAAGCATTCCACATTCCGCCGGAGACCACCACCGAGGAGTCCGGCTACTTCTCGCTGTGTGAAGGGCTCAACGGCAAGGTCTACATTGGTTCCGCAGGCTATGGGCGCAACTCATACCTGGTGGAGTTCGACCCTATCACCGAGAAGATGCGGATCGTGCTCGACACGCACAAGCTCGTGGGACTGCCGCTCGCTCCCACCGGTTATGCCGCACAAGCAAAGCTGCACACACGTAACTTCGTCGGTCCCTCCGGCAAGGTCTATGTGGGCTCGAAACAGGGCTACGCTTCACCAGCCGAAAACGAGGCTATCAAAAGGGGAGAGAAGATACCCGTCTACCGGGGCGGATACGTGATGGTCTATGACCCGGTGACCGACAGTGCACAGAACTTAGGCATGCCGATGCCGCTGGACGATTCGCAAATCGCAGCCGGCAAGAAGGAGGGACAGGGGGTCATTGACGTCACCGCGGACGAGTCGCGCGGCCTCGTGTACGTGATTACCTGCGAGGAGCAGCACTGGCTCGTCCTCGACCTAAAAACCAAGAAGTTTCGTGAACTCGGTCCAATTCTGCGCGACCAACCGAACACACTTATCGACTTTAGGGGACGAGCCACAGCGATTACTGCTGATTTCAAGATTGCCCGATATCTGCCGGACTACGACGAGGTCTACGTGGATTCGCTTGTCGTGGACGGCAAGCCGTTTGAGGAATATCTGGGGGCCAAGCGCCAGCACCCGGACTGGCGGATCACTCGCGACGGCAAGACCGCGTACATGCAGCTTCTGGACGACCTGCGGATGTTCAGCGTGGACCTGTCTGGTTCGGTAGGAAAGCCGGTGATTGCCACGGACCTTGGAAATCGCATTGAGGGCGAGGGGCCGGACTCCAGGGGGTCCATTAGCATCGCACCGGACGGGAAGGTCTACTCCGTGGTTCGCATCAACAACAGGACAGGATTCGGCGACGGATTCTTGCATCACCTGGTTCGGTTCGACCCGAAGACGAAGTCTATGACCGACTTAGGAGTGCTCACGGTGACCAATCCTGACTTCTTCGACTTCAAAGGTCCTCAGGCCAAGAATCCGGACGGTTCGCTGCGGCCGCGCCACGGCTTCCACACTCTGCCGGATGGGACCCTGACGGCACTTCACGTTATCATGGCGATGATCGTGGCGCGCGACGGAACTGTCTATGCCACCACCATCTATCCGTTCACGCTGCTGAAGATAGGAAAGCTCCGTTGAACCGTTCCACGCGACGCGAGTTTCTGGGCCAGGTCGGCGCGGCCACGGTAGTACCGTCCACCCTCACTAGCGCCTCAAAGCCAAAGCGCGTGGCAGCGATAGTGACGCACTACACGCACAACTCCCATGCGGACGTCATTGTCAGCCGAATTCTGCAGGGCTACAATCTCGACTTCAAGGACCCGTTCCCAAAGCTCAAGCTCGTGAGCCTCTACACCGACCAGGTTCCTGCTGCAGACATGAGTCGCAAGCTATCGAATGAGCACGGATTCCCCATCGTCCCATCGATCGCGGAAGCTCTCACTCTTGGTGGCAAAGAGTTGGCAGTGGATGGAGTGCTCCTCATCGGCGAGCATGGCGACTATCCGCTCTCCGACACAGGCCAGATCATGTACCCACGCCGTCGGTTCTTTGAGGAGACTTGCGGTGTCTTTCGGCGCGTGGGGAAGTCGGTGCCCGTATTCACGGACAAGCACCTCTCGTGGAACTGGGACGATGCCAAATGGATGCACGATACTGCGGTTAATCTCAAGGTTCCGTTGATGGCCGGGTCGTCAGTTCCTGGTACGTATCGGCATCCTCCGCTCGACATGAAGCTTGGAGCGAGGGCGCGCGAGGCAGTTTGCCTCAGCTACGGTCCAATCGAGGGTTACGCCTATCACGGACTTGAGGCGATGCAGGCTGTGGTGGAGCGGCGTCGCGGCGGCGAAGTTGGAGTGAGGGCCGTTCAGTTCGTGGAAGGCGACGAGGTCTGGAAGGACATGGCCGCTGGCAGATTCGATTCCGGCGTCTTCGACGCTGCGGCAGCATCGCGGCAGGCCAAGGGCCGCTTCGCTGGAAGTCTCAGGGAAGCGCTCAAGCCGGCTGCCTTCTTTATTGAGTATATTGACGGATTCAAGGCGGTCGTCCTGCACGATACGGGGGCAGCGAACAGCGAGTGGGTGACTGCGTGGAGCGAGGAGGGGCGAGATCAGCATCAGGGCACGGTCCACTACACGCAAGAGGCACGGCCATTTGCCCACTTCAGCCTCCTGCTGCAGGGCATTGAGCGGATGATTCACACGGGCAAGCCATCGTGGCCGTCGGAGCGAACACTTCTGGTGACCGGAGTGCTCGCGGCCGCATTTCAGTCGCGCAAGCAGGGCGGAGTGCGCATTGAGACTCCGCATCTTGCCATTCGGTACAAGCCGTCGCATGGCTGGAAACGCCCGCCCGCGCCGCCGCCAGATCGACCGATCAATGGACAATGAGCCTGCGCGATTTACCAGGAGAAAACCCGTTCGCCCTGAGCGCTCGTCAGCTTCATCGATGAGCAGTCGAAGGGTGCGCGGATTGTGTGCGTGTCCTTCGACTGCGGTTCGGAACGGCTGAACCGCGCTCTGGACGAACGAACTGGCGGACGTTCATCAGAATTGTGATGATGCTGCCTGCCGCGTTCACAATTCACAATTATGCCGATTAATAGGAGTACGCATTCCTAATGCGAAAGCCAATTCTGCTTCTTGCTGTCATTGTGTACGGTGTGTTCGTCGGAATATCCATGCATGCGCACCTAACTCAGGCAGAGATCGACTATGCCAGGGCCCTTGCCCAGGCCACGAGCGAGATTAAGCAGTCGCCAAAGCACGTCCAAGGTTGGCTCCGGCGAGCGCGAATATACAGCGACAACCGAGTTTACTCAAAGGCGGCGGCGGACTACAGTGCGGTGGTAAAGCTCGACCCAAAACACGCCGAAGCCTGGCAGCGCCTTGGAGAGGAGGAGTTCAAGGCTGGGCGCATGAGCGAATCCATCAAGGCCTTTGATGCCTACCTTAAGCTGGAGCCAAGCCAGAAACCCCACCATTGGCAGCGCGGAATTTCACTCTACTATGCACGCCGCTTTGCTGACGGCAAGCAGCAGTTTGAGCTTCACCAGACTGTCAACACCCAAGATGTCGAGAATGCCGTATGGCATTTCCTGTGTACCGTGCGAGCGGACGG
>VFKD01000031.1 GCA_009885735.1 bacterium | reverse complement strand
GGCGAACTGATGCGAGAGAGAATGTTGGCCATTAGGATGCGCCCCTTGTTCTTGTCGGCAAGAGCCGGACAGCGTGTGCAAAAGGCATGAAACCGCTGTGTACACACTGCACTTAGGTGGGTGTGAGTGTACCCTTCGCCCTTTTGAGTGTCAATCGCGGCAGATGTCCCACCCAGATACGAATGCTCGTTAGCGGGTCGTTATCGACAAGCAAGACTTTTTGGTCCTGAAGACGAAGTGTGGAAGATGCAAACTCTATCCGCTCAGGGCCCCCGGCCAACGGAACCGATCTGTGGACGTTCTGGTGTACTTGCGCTTCAGATATACCGAGCGGCAGTAGCGTCCGTCCGGGCGGACAGCCTGGTGGCCCGAGCGTTTGACAGCTTTCTCGGTCAATCGGCCCTTGTGCTTCCGACCGGCGAGCGCATTGCCCTGTCGGGCTTCGAACACATCTATGCAGTGGGAGCCGGCAAGGCTGCCGCGGCCATGGCGCTGGCATGCGAGGTTGCCCTTGGCGAGCGGCTGACCGAGGGCCTCGTAGTCACAAAGGACGGTCACTCCCTCTCAACACTGCGGATAGATGTGATTGAAGCATCCCACCCTACTCCGGATCACCGGTCCGTCGAGGCTGGAGCGCGCATCGCGGCAATTGTTTCTCGCGCAACAATCCGAGATCTGGTGATCTGCCTAATAAGCGGAGGCGCATCCGCGCTGATGGAGCTGCCGGAGGATGGGGTCACACTTGAGGACTTGCAGGCTACGACCGAGCTGCTCCTGAGATCCGGCGCACCCATTGAGGAGTTGAACGCCGTGCGCGCGTGCTTATCGAAGTTGAAGGCCGGCGGGCTTGCTCGCCTCGCAGCTCCTGCGAGAGTCGTGTGCCTATTGATTTCGGATGTGCTCGGCAATCCGCTGGACGTGATCGGTTCCGGCCCTTGCTTCACCACTGCACGCCGACCCGTTGAAGCCCTAGACATATTGCAGCGCCGAGGACTCACGGAGATCGTTCCAAGAAGTGTCCTGCAGCACCTCCGCAGTCTGGCGAACACGATTCAAGCCGAGTCCTACGACACATCTCAAGTTGACCACGTTGTCCTTGGCGACATCGACACGGCACTCGATGCGGCGATGAGTGAGGCGGAACGGCTCGGCCTCGACACCACCATTCTCACAAACCGAATGACTGGGGAAGCAAGGGATGCCGGTGTGAGATTGGCGCACGCCGCCCTAGACCTGACACTACAGGCTCAGCCCCCAGGACCGGGTTGTCTCATCGCGGGCGGCGAGACCACGGTTACCGTGCGCGGCAGCGGCCTCGGCGGCAGGTCTCAGGAGATTGCAGTGACCGCGGCGAGCCTTCTTGACGGCGTATACGACGTTGCCCTGCTGGCTGCAGGGACTGATGGCACCGATGGTCCCACGGACGCTGCTGGGGGCCTCGTGGAGGCGCTTACATCGGCGCGGGCCCACTCTGCAGGGCGAACTGCAGAAGATGCTCTCCTCAACAACAGCTCCTACGACTACCTGGAAGCGGCAGGCGCGCTGCTGAAAACCGGACCCACGAATACAAACGTCGGAGACCTCGTCATTATCGTTCACGCACCCCCAATCACGCCAGATGCGCGGACGGGCGAATGAGACCAACTCTTCGTTTTCGCCTCGATGGCACGTTCACAATAGTCCAGATTACGGACGTCCATTGGCGCGACGGCGGTCCAAAAGACCAGCGGTCCGCTTCGCTCATTCGCGAGATGCTCGGCATTGAGCAGCCCGATATGGTCGCGCTCACGGGAGATACCTTCAACGGACAGGACTCGACGAACGCCGCAAACGCCTACCGGCAGGTGATGGCTCCTTTCGATGAGGCGGGAATTCCCTGGGCGGCTGTTTTTGGGAATCACGACGATGAGGGCGATCTCACGCGAGCCGAACTGCTGGATGTGCTGCAGGAAAGCCCGAACTGCCTCACTGAGGCCGGACCGCATGGCATCGGCGGAGTCGGGAACTTTGTGGTTCCGATTTGGAACTCGGAGGGACGCGCACAGGATACGCTGCTCTACTTTCTGGATTCGGGTGGCTATGCGCCGGATCCGCCGGGAGGATACGCCTGGATCACCAAAGAGCAGATCGCTTGGCTCACCTCCGACCTCGCTCTCCGCCGACGTTCCACGGGAACCGTCCTGCCCGCTCAGTTGTTCTTTCACATTCCTCTGCCGGAATTTGACGAGCTGTGGGACCAGAAAATGTGTATCGGCGTTAAGTACGAGGAGGTGGCATGCCCGAGAACGAACTCGGGTCTCTTCGGAAGTCTCGTGGAAGCGGAAGGCGTACAGGGATGCTTCGTAGGGCATGACCACGTCAACGACTTCGATGGCGAACTTGATGGCATACGCCTCTGCTACGGGCGAGCGACCGGATTCAACACGTATGGCCACGAGAGGATGTCGCGCGGTGCAAGAGTGATACGATTGACAGCCGGCGAACCGGGATTCGCCACGTGGATCCGGGTAGAGGGCGGCGCCAAGATTGTGAATGGGCCGCTTCATTCGCCGTGCGGCAGAGTTCTAAGCAAAGGAGACCCTCCTGATGGCTTCCGAGTGTAGGCCGCACCGCTGGCTTGCTGTCCTGCTGCCAGGTCTCGCCCTCAGCATCGGCTGGGGAATTAGAGGCAATTTCGGCCACGAGGCCGGAGCCGCCATTCCCGGGGCGCTTGCAGCAATCGCAGCCGTTCTTGCATCGGGTCGGCCGGACTGGCATCGGCGAGTCGCCTACTTTGGCGCGCTGGGAGGAATTGGATGGTGCTTCGGCGGCACCATCAGCTACGGCCACATCATCGGCTATACCCAGAGCGGGGACCCAACCTCTCAGCTCTACGGGTTCGCGTGCCTGTTCCTCATTGGTTTCCTGTGGGCAGCGCTTGGAGCGGCAGCAACCGCGCTGCCTGCCGTGCTGTCGCGCGACCGCTTGACCGAGCTGTTCGGCCCCATTCTAGCCTTCCTCGGAATACTGGTGGTTCAGGAGTTTGCATACCCGGCGGTCTCCGCCTATTTTGGCAACCAAGGAGTCGGCTTCGGCTCGGCTCACCGCCAAGAGGACCCGCTCTACTGGTTTGATACCGATTGGACCGCCGCCCTGCTTGCGTTGGTCTCAACTGGAATATACGCGGCCCTGCGCCGCAGGTGGGATCGCGGCTGTTCGCTCATGGCCTTCCTAGCCCTGGGCTGGTGGGCCGGATTCCTGCTGTTCCCAGTTCTCCTGGACTGGCGACTCTCGCCTCCACGAGGAGATAGTTGGGCTGGATGTTCTGGGATGGTGGGCGGTCTTCTGCTTTACCTGCGACGGGAGGGACTGTCGAGCGTCACTCGAGCGACTCTAACTGCGGGCCTGATAGGCGGAGTGGGCTTTGCGACCGCGAGCATGCTCAAGCTGGTCGAGATGTTGAGCGGGATGCAGCTCAACTACCACAGCATCATGGAGCAGAGCTACGGCCTCATCAACGGAATCGGCATTGGCGTCGCGATGTGGCAGCTTCGCGGCGAGCCAGAGGTCTCCGACGAGGGAACCGAGCGACGCTGGACCGATTGGGCCGCTCCTGCAGCTGTGTTGCTGCTTATACCGTACATGAACATTCGGCAAAACCCGGAGCAGTGGATCAAAGAGGGCGCAATGGAACCACTTCTCTTTGGCATGCAGCCGCTCACCTGGATGAACCTTGTGTTTGCAGGACTCGGCTTGGCAGGCATTGGTCTCATGCTCCGTCACCGCACGCACCCGATCGCGATTCTGCCGCCAACCTGGCTGGGTCGCGGGCAGCTGCTCTTCGTCACATTGCTCGCAACGGTAGTTGTCGCGAACTTTGAGCGAGCTCTGCCGAACTTTGCCGAGGGCAGAATCGTGACGGAATGGATTATCACGCTGAACGCTATCCTGGTCGTCACGCTTGCCCTTGCTTTCTCGCCGAGTGCCGCCGCGCGACCCGACACTGCTTCTGAGTCCTCAACGAAGTGGAGCCTATCCGTGCTCACTGCTGTGTGCCTTGGCTCAGTCGTGGTGAATTGGGCTGTCACCCGCGCCGCCTACGGCGACAAGCAGATAGGAGGCGGAACGCTGCAGATACGGTTTGGCCCGCGGGCAACCGCAGTCGAGAAGCCAAAGGCTGGTGCGCCGCACCCATAGCCGACTCTCCGCTTGACTACGGACCTCAGGCATGTTATCCTAGCGCTGCTTGGAAAAGTCGTGAAAAAAGTTTTGAAATCGCCCTAAAGATCGTGGAAGCACTGCCGATAATCCCTACTGTACGCACGAAGATGTCAAAGGCAAACCCATAGAAATATGGGGACGCAAAGCCTTGGGCCTAAAGTAAACGCTTCTGAGGCGGGCATGCTGCCCACAAGAATCGCGAACCATGGTAGCCAGGTTGCCGTCTTTCCACTTCTGATCGGTTAGCAATACCGACCCGATTCGAGCTGTGAAGGAGGCAAACAGATGAAGATTTCAAACGCCGAAGTTGGCCGTATCATCGAGAGCAGGCGCACCACGCCGGTCTCCTCGGGCTCGTCGGCAGCCCACACTCCCATCGCCGTCACGCCGGCTCCCACTGCCGCATCCGTCGAGATCTCCGCAAAGGCGCTCGAGATTCAGCGAGTGAAGCGCGCGGTTGATGCCTTGCCGGACGTTCGGCAGGAGCAGATAGACGCCATCAAAGCACGCATCGACGCCGGAACGTACAGCGTCTCTCCGGACGATGTGGCAGACCTCATGGTTCGGCGCGCCTATGCCGATTCTATTCGCTAGACATCGGGAGAAAGTGGCGCTGTGAACCACTGGTTCTAGGCGCAAGGCCAATTTGAAGACAGGCATCCCGCTCTTGGGATGCCTGTCTTCGTCTTCGTGGAGCCGTCTGACGGAGGATACCGGCCCTGCCGTGGGCAACTCTAGGCGCATCCAGCGAGAGTCCGAGGCAAGCAGAGAATGGGTGCGGTCTACGCAGTCATCAACCAAAAAGGTGGGGTCGGCAAGACCACCACGGCCGTGAATGTCTCTGCAGCCGCTGCGGAGATGGGTCGGCGCGTGCTGCTCATTGACCTCGACCCTCAGGGAAACGCAACAGGCGGCCTCGGCTTGAAGTCTGTCCGCAACACCAGAGGACCGGGCGCCTGCCCAACCATCTACCAGGCGCTGGTTGATGATGTTGCCCTTGATGCATGCATTGTTCCCACCTCTATCCCGAGCCTGTTCATGGTCACAGCAAACCTGGATCTCGCTGGCGCGGAGGTCGAACTGATGCCTCGCCTTGCGAGAGAGACCGCGCTTCGCCGCGCGCTCGACCCTGTGCGCGACCAGTTCGATCTCATCCTCATCGACACGCCCCCTTCACTTGGCCTTCTCACGCTCAACGCCCTCGCGGCTGCAGATGCCGCAGTGGTTCCTATTCAGTGCGAATACTATGCGCTCGAGGGCGTGAGCCAGCTCATGGAGACAATCCAGCTTGTGTGCAAGCACCTGAATCCCTCATTTGAGGTTGCGCTCGTCGTGATGACCATGTTCGACAAGCGGGTGCGGCTCAACCGACAGGTCGTTGACGAGGTTCGGCGCGTGTTCAAGGAGCGGCTATCGAGCGCGGTGGTTCCGCGCAACGTCCGCCTCGCCGAGGCGCCGAGCCACGGCAAGCCCATTACGTCGTACGACCCCAAATCGAAGGGCGCGATCGCCTATAGGCGCATTGCGATGGAGGTACTCCAGGATGGACAAGCGCGGACTCGGTAAGGGACTCGACGCCCTTCTTGGCGGAATGCTCCCCACCGTCGGCGCACCGCGGGAGCTGCCAGTAACGTCAATCGTTCCAAACCCCTATCAGCCGAGGAAGACCTTCGGCGAGGAGGCCCTGAATGATCTTGTGGCTTCCATACGCGAGCACGGCATCCTCCAGCCCATCCTTGTACGCCAGGTAGGCGCGGGCCGCTACGAGCTCATCGCAGGCGAGCGGCGCTTTCGCGCGGCGCAGGCAGCGGGGCTCACGAGCGTGCCCGTCGTGCTCCGAGACTGCCCCGAGGACCGCATGCTCGAGGTTGCGCTCATCGAGAACATCCAGCGGGAAGATATCAACCCCGTTGAGGCCGCGCGAGCCTATCGACGCTTGATCGATGAGTTCGGCCTTACTCAAGAAGAGATATCGAAGAGAGTGGGAAAAGCCCGCTCCACGATTGCGAACACGCTGAGACTGCTCGGACTTCCGCCCGAGATGCTCGAGAGCGTGAGCCAGGGCGTCATTACCGAGGCGCACGCAAGGCACATCCTCCAGGCGGCCGAAGAAGACCGGTCGATGATGTGGAAGACCATCGTCGCTCGTGGACTGACAGTTCGCGCAGCCCAAGAGCTTGGCGAACAGATGGCCAGGCAGCGTGAAGGAGTGCGACCTCCTAAACAAGAGCACCAGCCGCGCGAGTACAAGGACCCGAACCTCGCGGACGTCGCAGACCAGCTGTCTACGCTGCTTGGAACCAAGGTTGATGTTCGAATGCGAGGTAAAGTAGGAGTGGTTGAGATCGAGTTCTATAGTCACGACCATCTCGATTCTATCTTCGAGAAACTTACTGCCGCTCCGCCCGGATAGTCGACATGGAGGAACGATTCTACTACGATGAACTCCTTGCACCGAGACCAAATGTTCCCCTCAGCCCTGGAGCGGCGGCCATCGTCTTCGACACCGAGCGCCGAATACTCATCATGAAGCGCACTCGCGGACCCTACTGGTGCATTCCAGGAGGGCGAATGGACCTGGGAGAGTCTGCACAGGACTGCTGTGTCCGGGAGACGTTTGAAGAGACGGGCCTTCAGACGAAGGTTGTGCGCCTTATCGGGCTCTACTCGAACCCCGGAAGCATCTGCGCCTATCCAGATGGAAACGTCCACCAGAGCTATATCGCTCTCTTCGAGAGTCGAGTTGTGGGCGGTGAACTGAGGGAAAGCTTTGAAACCGGTCACTTCCGATGGATGGACCAGACCGAGCTGTCGAGCTATTTGCTGTTGCCGGACAATGTCCTCTGCTGCCAGGACGCCTGGCAGCGCCAAGAGGCAGCCTTCATCCGCTAGATTCTAACTACCTTTCGGCTGGAATCAGTACGCCGAGCACGAGAAATGGCTCATGCCGTTCTCCGTGTCTCTGTGTCTCTAGCGCAGCGGGTGGTTCAATGCCGTTCGATTGCAATCTGCAGAATTGCCGCGCCACGCACTGTCACCCTGAGCGAAGCGGCGGCCGTATCGCCGCGCAGCCGAAGCGTCCGGCGGCGGAAGCTCCGCTCAGCATGACAGGACCGAGACTACATTTCGCCGCACAACAAGCTGGGCGAATCCTGATTGCAGGAAGCCCTGCAGAGTGTGATGAGTCTCGGAACCTCATACAAACTCGTCGGTCTGAGACATAGCCGTGCTAGCTCTATTGTTTCTTGAGAAACATGTCCGCGACAACCGCAAGATGGTCGGAGCCAATCCCATCGACGACCCGCACGTGCCCGCACGACATCTCGTCCGAACAGAGCACGTAGTCGATGCGCCGCAGTGGTCGCAGACTCGTGTAGGTAGGCAGCGCATCTACGGCGCCTAGATCTCGCAGGCCGGCCTCCTGAACGAGGCGCAACACCTCTGGACTCGTGCCCTCGGCATTCAAATCTCCGACCACCACCGTGGCCCCAGCACGAGGCTGCAGCCACTCGGCTAACACCCCGGCAGACTGGTACCGGTCGTTCTTGTCCAGACTCCAGTGAGTTGTTGCCACGAAGAATCGCTCGCCATCGGCGCCGGCAATCCAGGCGCCGATTGCTCCACGGCGCTCCAGCGCAAGAGCGGGCGCCACCAGCAGCTCACGAACGCTCGGCAGCAATAAAGTGTCCACTTGCTCCATCGGGAGGCCGCTGAACAGGGCATTTCCATAGCTCATCCTCGGCAGCCGAAGGTTATCCTGGAACAAGCACTTCATTCCCAACAGCTCACCTAGAATAAGGGGCTGATCCTCGAAGGCGGAATGAGGAAGCCTTCGATGTACCTCCTGGAGGCACACCACGTCCGGAGCTTCGGAGAGGATGGTCGTGGCGATCCGGGCGAGCGAACGCCGCCCGTCCATGCCGCGACCACCGCGAATATTGTAGGTGAGAATGCGCATAGTGTAAGCGCCTGCGCTACTCTCGAAGGCGCGGGTCGAATGCGTCCCGCACGGCATCGCCCAGGAAGTTGAGCGCAAGTACAGTCACGCCGAGCGCCAGCGCAGGGTAGAAGAGCAGCATCGGCTCGGACCGAAGATAGGGTCTGCCGTCGCTTATCATTCTGCCCCAGCTTGGGTAGGGAGGCTGAATTCCGATCCCAAGGAAGCTCAGAGTTGCTTCAGCAAGTATCATGCCGGCCACATCCACCGTAGCAGCCACGATGATAGGGCTCAGCATGTTTGGCAGAATGTGCCGCGTCACAATCTTGAAATCTGTCACGCCGATCGACCGAGCCGCCTCCACAAACTCCTTCTCCCGGAGCGCGAGCGCCTGCCCGCGAACCAGGCGCGCCATTCCAGGCCAGTTCACCACGGCAAGCGCCACGAAAACGGTGATGAAGCTCAGCTTTGGGTCTGTCGGACGGATAATGCCCACAAGCAGAATCGCGAAAAGGAGATCTGGAAACGCGAACATCGCATCGGTCAAGCGCATTAGGAGCGTGTCCCACCACCCGCGCTTGTAGGCCGCAAGCAGCCCGAGTGAGACCCCAATGACCACCTGTATGAGCACCAGGAACACGCCGACAGCCAGCGACACCCTTGCTCCATAGACGAGCCGACTGAACGTATCCTGCCCTAGATTGTCGATGCCAAGCCGGTGCTTCGCATCCGGAGGCGCCGGCATCACGGCGTATGTCCGGTCCATCGCATCGAACGAGTAGGGAGCAATAAGCGGCGCAAAGAGAGCCACTACAACTAGAACCGCAAGAATGAGCGCACTCACCACTGCTACAGGATTGCGCCGAAGTCGCCTCATGGCCTCAGCAGTGGGACTCATCGGCTTGGTTGAAGGGAGCGTATCCGTGATCTCGGTCATGCCGCGCTCGATTCATATCGAACTCGAGGGTCAACCACCGTATAGAGCATATCCACCACGAGGTTCACCACGATGAAAGTGAAGGCGACCAAAAGCGCTACGCCCTGGATTACCGGGTAGTCGCGGCTCAAGATGGACTGAACCGACTGATAGCCAATCCCGGGGATCCCAAAGATGTTCTCCACCACGAACGAGCCCGTGAGAAGGTAACCAAAGCTGTTTCCAATCACGGTGAGCACCGGCAGAAAGGCATTCTTCACCGTGTGTTTCGCTATCACTCGCGCTGGACTGAGACCTTTGGCATTTGCGGTGCGAACATAGTCTTGTCTCAGTACATCGAGCATGGACGAACGCATGAAGCGGGCAATAAGAGCCGTGGGCCGTGCCGCGAGCACCAGCACAGGGAGAATCCAGTACTCGGGGTAGGCCACGCCCTCCCAGCCGGACGCCGGAAGCCAATCGAGCTTGAGCGAGAGCAAGACCGTCAGCACCGGCGCGACCACGAAGGGCGGCAGCGAGACGCTCACCAGCACAACTCCCATGGTCGCGCGGTCCAAGAGGCGATTGTGTCGAAGCGCAGCGACCATTCCCGCTACAAGACCCACTACAGTGGCAATCAAGATCGACATCAGCGCAAGAAAGGCCGTAATCGGGAACTGCTCGGCAATCATCTGGGTCACTGGGCGATTCGCCATCGCGAAGGACTTACCCAAGTCGCCGTGCAGCGCGTTCCAAACGAACCGTCCATACTGCGTGAGCGGAGGAAGGTCGAGGCCATAGGCGTGCTCAAGCTGCTTGCGGATAGCCGGGTCGCCGTGCTGGCCCATCATGAGGTCGATCGGGCTGCCTGGAGCCAGATAGCCCAAGAAGAACGTGATGAACGAGACCAGCAGCAGAGTGGGTATGGCCAGCAGCAGCCGAGTTCGCAGGGCAGACAGCATAAGCGACTAGCGCGCCACGGTGGTAGAAGTGTGCGGCAAATGCCCCATCAGGCCCGGCCGAATGCCTTTGAGATACGGCTTGTGCAGCTCAACGTCGTGCTGGAAGTAGATACAGACCCAGGGTGCATCGTCCACCGCGATCGCTTCCGCCTGGTTGTACAGCGCTATCCGCTTCACCGGATCCGCCTCTACGTCCGCTTCGTCACAAAGCCTATCGAATTCAGGGTTGCTATAGCCGATGGTGTTCTCGGCCGAGCCGGTGCGCAGCATCAAAGAGAGAAAGTTCTGTTGATCGAGGTAATCTGCTGCCCACCTCATGTGGTAGCATGGCATTGTCCCCTGGTTCCGCTCGCGTAGGAGCTGTGCAAAGTCCATCTGTCGAACGTCGACCTCTATTCCGAGGTTCTGTTTCAAATCATTGCGAATTGCAAGCACTCCATCGGCGATGTGCTGATAGTTATTGCGAAACGAGATCACCAGCTTGGGCAGTCCCTTGCCCTCGGCGAATCCTGCGGATGCAAGCAGGTCCTTTGCCTTAGCGGGGTCGTAGCCAAGGCCCTTGAACCCAGAGTTGTGACCAGGCACGCCCGGCGGCACAATGCCCTCCGCCTTCTGAACAGTACCTTTCAAGGCGACCTTGATCAACTCGTCTTTATTGAGAGCATGTGCGAAGGCCTGCCGAACCCGCTTGTCCTTGAACGGGGCAAACGCCTGCTGATTCAAGGCGAGATACCATATGGCGGCTCGAGGAAACTCGTTGACCTCCTTGCCCAGTACAGAATCGCCTTGTATCCGGGCCAGGTCCGCCCTCTGAACATCCGTGAGATCCGTCTGGCCGCTTTCATAAGCTGTCTGCCGCGCAGATGAGTCGCCGAGAATTCTCCGGTCGATCCCATCAAGAACGGGCGCACCGCCGTGATATTCCTTGTTTCCTGCCAGCGTGACGCTATATCCCGCTTGATATGTCTTGAGCTTGAAGGGACCCGTGCCGATGAGCGCTTTATCGTCCAGCTCACCGTTGTTTGCCTCAATGGCCTCCTTGCACACCGCATACCCGGTTGGATAAGTGAGCTTGGCCAAGAAATAGGGCCGACGCTTGTCTATCGTTATCTGCAGTGTGTGCTCATCAACCGCCTTAACGCCTTTGAGCTCCTTCGTCTTGCTGTCGAGACAGTCCAGAGCGCCCACAATGTCGTTGAGGTAGGTGCGAGCGGTCGTGGAAAGCGTAGCCGGTAGAACTGCGCGGGTAAACGAGTAGACCATGTCCTGAGCGGTTAGTTTTCGGCCGTTGTGAAAAGAGACCGACGGCTTAAGTTGGAACGTATAGACAGTTCCATCCTCGCTAATCTCCCACTTCTCGGCGATGCCACCCACAATCTTGCTGTCTGGATCCCACTGGACGAGTCCCTCGAAGACCTGCATCAGGAGGTCAATTGTGTCTCCGTCCTCCACCTTGGCTGGGTCAAACGATGTGGGGGGGCCCTGAAGCGCATACTTGAAGGTATTGCCTGCGGCCCCGCCTCCGCTTCCGCCGCGCCTGCAGCCGCCCGCGGCAACGGAACCAACAAATACCGCCGAGACGCCCAGAAAGGCCTTCCGGCTAATTGCTCTCGGCTGTATCTCAGACATTGGTTCCTACTCCTTCCGCACACGCTCTGATGCGACCATTTCGACTGCATCGCCGCATTATCCTCTGCTCACAGCCAACCAAAACCCCGTACTCATACCGGGTACGCGCCATCGCCCTTGTGGAAAGTATTGATACCTGGTTCTCACAACCGTCGAGGAGTCACTGGATGCTAACAGAATATATCGCCCACTTTGGCCTAAGGGAGACGCCCTTTGGTCGTAACCAGAACCCAAAGTGGCTCTACCTGTCCACACAACACAAGGAAGCTGTACTCAAGACGCGCTGGGCCATCGAGGAGAATAGCGGCCTCGTCCTCTGGCGCGGAGATGTGGGGCAGGGCAAATCGTCCCTCATTGAGTACCTCATGACCGTCTGGCCGAAACAGTTCGGCTGGAAGTGCGCAAAGCTTCAGAACACGGGAACCATCTCGGGTCCCCACACGTTCCTCACCGAAGTCATAAGCGCGTTTGGCATTATGCCGGAAAAGACCAGCCGTAAGATGACCAACCAGCTCGAGACGTGGCTCCTCAACGAGTCGCTTGATGGCGGAAAGGTCGTGCTGTTCATCGATGAGGCGCAGACCATCGGGTCGAAGGCCTTCCCGGTCATCCGCGACCTGCTCAACCTCCAGACCAGAAACGGACTGTTGATGCAGATCGTGTTGGCAGGACAGCTCAACATCGACAAGAGGCTGAAGTCGTTCCCCGCGCTTCGAAGCCGCATCGCGTCGGTAACGACGATGACCAACTTCAGCTACGACGAGTGCGATGCGATGCTCCTGCACCGCCTGGAACTGGCTGGAGCGTTCGACCCGTTCAAGATATTCGGGCCCGAGACTATTCAAGCGGTCTATCATCACAGCGAAGGCGCCCCGCGGGACTTCGTGACCATTGCGGAGGCCTCGATGAAAGAGGCATTCCTGCGCGATTCACCTCGTGTGGAAGTTGAGCACGTGGAGCAAGCGGTATTAAGCCTTGCAGGACGGTCGGACTACATTCCGGTCTTCGGCTCTGAACGAATTCCTACGCGGGAACCGGTCAAGCAGATACACCGCGCAGCAGTCAAGACTCTGCAGGAAATGAAGCACCTGGCCCGAGCGGGCTAGGCTCTTCCACCCCTTCGGCGCACCGTCGAAAAGGGAAGTTGGCGCCGGCCTATCCGGCATTGCAGACGTCCCCAGGATCACATCGACCCTGGGGACGCTCTGCATTTTGGCCGCGCAAGCTGCATAGTTACGTTCCGTTGCCTGTGAAAGCGAATCCGTCTGTCATACCGTCATTCCCGCATGTCCTTAGCGGGAACCCAGTCTCGCTCTCACAGGAATGACGCCAGAGCGTGGGCTGATTCATGAATGGATTTGTGCTAAGACGCAGGGAGGCTTTTCTCGCCGTTAATCACCGCATCCAGCGCCGCGTCGTCCATCGCGCTGATGCCGCTCAAGAAGGCATCCCGCTCCTCGCGGTACTTGATGCCCATCTCGCGGCGCATCTTCGCCTGGATGTATCGGGCTTTGTCCTCGCGGGTTCTGCACACCAAGGTCGGCACAGGCACAGGCTTGCCCTCGTGGACAGCAACCATCGTGAGGTGGCAGGAGTTGGTGTGGCGGACATTTCCAGACTGGATGTCCTCGGCGAAGACGCTGATCTCCACTTCAATGGAGGTGCGTCCAGCATACACCACGCGAGCGACGAGGTTGAGCAGTTCGCCCACGCGAACCGGATGGTGGAAATCGACACGGTCCACCGCAGCAGTGACGCACGTGGCGCCTGCGAATCGGGCAGCGCAGACGTACGCGATGTTATCCACCACGGCCAAAACATGTCCGCCGTGGACTGTGCCAAAGAAGTTCGAATGACTCGGGAGCATCAATTCCGAGACCCGAACCTCGCTCTCGTCGGCAAACTTCTGCTGGGCCACTTCTAACATCCCTTCGTTGGGGCCGGGGGCTGCGCACCCCCCGTCCAAATCCGCTCATCGTGAGCCTGCCAACCCGCTCATCCTGAGCGCGCTTCAGCCGTATCGAAGCGCAGTCGAAGGACCGTATCGTGGCAGAGTCGAAGGACTGCATTGAGGCGCGGCATTCCTACGTGGTGTAAGCCGGAACGAAGGGTCCACCCCGTCCCCTTCGTCCACTAAGGCACAGCTTGTTCCGAGGCTACTCCGGAACCACCGCCGGCACACCCACGCTCAGAAAACCACCGTCCACCACCAGCGTCTCGCCGGTGACGAAGCTCGCGGCAGGGCTGCACAGGTAGATTGCTGCCCCAACCAGCTCCTCGTGCTCCCCAAAGCGCCTCATAGGCGTGTGGTTGAGGAACCAGCGGCCCCGAGCCGTCCCGTCGATGAACTTCCGATTGAGCGTGGTGGGGAAGACTCCGGGAGCAATCGCGTTAACGCGAATGTTGTATGGCGCCCAGTCCGTTCCCAACGCAGAGGTGAGCTGCATCACCGCGCCCTTGCTCGCTCCATAGGCCGGCACGTCGTTGAGCCCGACAAAGCTGCCTATGCTGGCAATGTTGACGATCGCGCCGCCGCCGGTCTGGTCCTTCATAATGCGCGCAGCGGCTTGGGAACAGAGGAACGTGCCGGTGAGATTCACCTTGATAATCCGTTCCCAGTTCTCCAGCGACACCGTGATTGCCGCCTCGCGGTGCGTAATGCCGGCTGCATTCACCAGAATGTCCAGCTCGCCCGCGTCGCTCATTATCTGCGAGAACGCATTCTCGATGGAGGATGCCTCACCAACGTCGAGTGTCAGCGCTCGATGGTCCGGGCCGATCGCAGCGAGTTCAGCGGCCGTGTCGCTCACCTTGGCGGCGTCTCTCGAGCCCACGAACACCCGCGCTCCCGCCCTTGCCATGCCAAGGGCTATGGCGCGGCCAAGGCCGGACGTGCCCCCCGTAACCAGCGCAGTCCGTCCGGCAATGTCGAATCCCTCGTAGATCGGCATGGTCTCCCCTATTTGTGAAGCCGAATGACGGCGGAAAGAACCGTGTCGTTCTCGCCAAACAGAACGTTGGCCTCGGCTGCAATTCCGCGGCTCAGCCCAGCGCCAAGAGTGCCCTTTGCCACGAACTCTGTCTTGCCGCTTCCCAATATACCGCCTGCCCCGATGCCAAAGTATGCGGAGCGCCCACCCACGGTGCCGGGAACGTTGTTAATGAGGTTGAAGGTGACCGGAAAGACAGTGTTCGCCCCGCCAAAGTTCGCCTTGATAATCGCGTCGGCATCCACTCGCACGGTCCATCCAGTAAGGATGCTAAGCTGAGGAATGGTTACGTCTAGTCCGGCAATGCCGGCGCCGCGCGGAGAGAACATCAAGCCAAGCCGCAGCGAGAAGCTGGGCGCCTGATCCGACAGGAAGTTGCCCTGTGCGGCTTTGGCAGGCGATACATATCGGGCAAGCGACGTGCTGGACTGCTGAGCCTGGGAACCTACAGCGGAGACAACCAAGAGCACAGACACGGCAACAAACCGGCGGAGCAGGGACATGAAGGGTATCCTCCTTGAAGTGGGGAAGCTAACGCGAACGGTCGCCCGTTTGTTACCGCGCTTCTGTCTGTCAGTTTACCTGTCGCGCAGCCGCTTTCCTGCCCGCATTCGATGGGAGGTCCCATCCCTTTGTATCTGCTCACTGCCAGATTGCTGTTGATCTCAGCCGCAATCATCCTGCTGGGATGTTCCGCCAAGGCTCGACAGGCTCCAGCCAACACAAATCGACTTGCGAAGGAGTCGAGTCCGTATCTCCTCCAGCATGCGCACAATCCTGTGGACTGGTATCCCTGGAGTGACGAGGCGTTTGCGGAGGCGAAGCGGCTCAAGAGGCCCATCTTCCTCTCCATTGGCTACTCATCTTGTCACTGGTGCCACGTCATGGAGCGCGAGAGCTTTGAAAACAAGGACGTGGCCGCCCTCCTAAGTGCCGACTTTATCTGCATCAAGGTAGACCGCGAGGAGCGGCCTGACGTGGACGAGCTCTACATGACGATGGTTCAGATGACCGCCGGACGGGGCGGCTGGCCCATGAGCGTGTTCCTCACGCCGGATGCGAAACCGTTCTTTGGCGGCACCTACTTTCCTCGCGACGACTTCAAGCAGCTCCTCGCGCGGGTGGCGGAGGTCTGGAAGACCAAGAATGCAGAGGTGCTCGCGAGTGCGGAACAGATAACCGCCGCGCTCCGCAGGGCAATGGACCGCCGCTCGCCTGCGGGCAGCCTACCGAACGCATCCAGCCTGAAAACAGTGATCGAGTCGCTCCGCAACTCCTTCGATCCCAAGAACGGCGGATTCGGAACTCGTCCGAAGTTCCCGCCACACCAGACCCTGGAGCTCCTGCTGGGTCCAAGGGTCGGCGAAGCGCGTTCGATGGCGCTTGCCACTCTGGATGCAATCGCGCGGGGTGGTATTCGCGACCACATCGGGGGCGGGTTCCACCGCTACAGCACCGACGAACGCTGGTTTCTGCCTCACTTCGAGAAGATGCTCTACGACAACGCGCTGCTTGCCCGCGCCTACACCCAGGCATACCAGATCACCAAGAAGCCGCTCTACCGCCAAGTCGCGGTGGAGACGCTCGACTGGGTCCTGCGCGACATGCGCGGGCCCGAGGGCGGATTCTACTCGGCGCTGGATGCAGACAGCGAGGGCGAGGAGGGTAAATTCTATGTCTGGCGGCGCGCGGAGATCGAAGACCTGCTGGGCGCTGCAGACGCGAAGCCCTTCTGCGACATCTATGGTGTCGCGGACGGAGGCAACCACAAGGAGGAGGCGACCGGCAAGTCGCAAGACACGAACGTCATCTACCTTCCGTTCGGACCGACCGAGGAGGCATTTTCACGCAAGACGACCGCAACAGAACTAGAGAGCCGCCTGAAACCGCTTCGAGCAAAGCTGCTCGAAGCCCGGATCAAGCGCGTGCCACCCTTCTTGGACGACAAGCGCCTCACAAGCTGGAACGCCCTCATGATCTCCGCCCTCATCCGAGCGGGTGAGGCGCTGAATGAACCGCGATACACCGACGCCGCGAAAGCGTGTGCGAAGTTTATTATCGAGAAGCTGAAGGTTGGAGACACGGTGCTTCGACTGTACCGGCCGGCCAGCGAGGGCACGGTGGACCGACGTATACCCGGCTTCCTGGATGACTATGCGTACTTTATCGACGCACTCTTGGACCTTGCCGCCGTAGATGCGGGTGGACCGTGGCTCGCGGAGGCGCGCAGCGTCGCCGCCGGAATGGTGCGGCAGTTCGCGGACCCGAGAGGCGGATTCTTCGACAGTCCCATCGGGCACGAGGCGCTTCTCGTGCGCGGCAGGAACCCCAGCGATTCCGCCATTCCCTCGGCGAACGGAGTGGCGGCGCGAGCGCTCGTGCGGCTGGCCAAGCTGACGGAAGACACGCGGTATCGCTCTCTGGCAAAGTCCACCATCACGGCTCATTCGGAGGCGATGAAGCAGTCGCCGCAAGGCACGATCACGCTCGCAACCGCCGCGCTTGACTACCGCATGGCGTTCCCCAAAGAAGCCACGGGTGCGCCGGCAGCTCCGAACGCAATGCGAAGCGGGCCTGTGGCGGCGTCCGCTGCGCTCCAAGCGAACGGCTCGCTGCGCGTGACGCTTAAGATCGACAAGGGCTGGCACATCAACTCCTCGAAGCCTCTGTCAAAGGAACTAATCGCTCTAAGCATCAAGGTGGATGGCTCGGCCAACCGGTTTGGCGTTCCGGTCTATCCGCGACCCAAGAAGATGCGCCTGGGCTTCTCCGAGGCACCGG
>VFKD01000046.1 GCA_009885735.1 bacterium | reverse complement strand
TTGAGTTCCTGGGCCCTCGTTTGCTCGAGCCGCTCGGGATAGGGGGCGCTGCCTGGGAGAGCTGTCCCAAAGGTATCAACAAGGGAGGCTGGGGACTGAGCGTCAAGACCGAGGACATCGCGCGCTTCGGCCAGCTCTATCTGCAGAACGGCCAGTGGGAAGGCCGCCAACTGGTTCCGGAGAGCTGGGTCTCGGAGGCGACGAGCAAGCAGGTCTCTAACGGCGACCCATCGACAGCAAGCGACTGGGCGCAGGGGTACGGCTAGCAGTTCTGGCGCTGTCGCCACGGCCTGTATCGCGGCGATGGCGCGTTTGGGCAGTACTGCATTGTGATGCCAAAGCAGGACGCGGTGCTGGCCATCACCAGCGGCGTGGGCGACATGCAAGCAGTGCTGAATCTTGCCTGGGAGCACCTGCTTCCGGGCATCTCCGCGACTTCCGTTGCACGCGGAGGCGCGGAGAACATCAAGAAGAGACTTGGGTCCCTTGGCATCAGTCATCCGAAGGGCAATCCAGGATCGCCAACTGCAGCGAGAGTGTCTGCCAGAACGTTTAGAATCGAGCCGAACGACGAGAAAATCGAGACGGTTACCATTGTATTCAAGCGGAGCGAAACGGTGCTCACAATGCGGATAGGCGGCACGGATCGCATCATTAAGTGTGGCAGTGGCTCGTGGGTCAAGGGCTCGGATACAATGGATGGATTGCAGGGGCCGCAAGCCGTGAAGGTGGCCGTCTCGGGCGCTTGGACAAGCGAGGATGTCTACACCATCAAGCTATGCATGTACGAGACGCCCTTCATCTCGACAATGACATGCCGGTTCGCGGGAGACCAACTCATGATAAGCCGGAAAACAAATGTTGGCTTCGGGCCGACCGACAAACCGACCATTGTAGGTCGGATGACCTAGCAGCACCTGTTACCACATCGGGGAAGCGCTGTCCAAAGTGTACGTATAACACACACGGAATGCGCGCGGTTTGTACGCTCGCCGCAAGAAAGAACTCCCGATGCCGATTGTCGTTGCCGTCGTTCTTCTCATTGGATTGTCCGCCCCCGCCCATGCGTATATCGACCCAGGCAGCGGAAGCTACATTCTGCAGATCGCGCTCACCGGCGTGCTGGCCTTGGTGTTCTCCCTGAAGTCCTATTGGCAGCGAGTTAAGGCTGCCGCAGTCAAGGTCCTTGGTTCTTCGAGCCGCTCCCAAACCCGCCTCTAGCCATGAACTCGGTTGTCAATGCAGCCTCGTTTCGGGATCCGAGCGGGTTTGTTTTCACTCGGCAAGGCAAGGTGTTCCGCCAGGTTAGCGCGAGTTATCGGCAGAACTACGACCGATTGATGCAGACCGGCCTCTACGCAAAGCTCGTGGAAGCCGGTCTCCTTGTTGCCCACGAGGAAGCGAGCGACGAGGGACTTACGCCAGACGCCTACCGTGTCCTCCAGCCCGAGTATATACCGTTTATGTCGTATCCCTACGAGTGGTGCTTCAGCCAACTCAAGGATGCCGCACTCGCCACCCTCCAGATTCAGCGGGAGGCGCTGGCACTTGGCATGTCTCTCAAGGACGCCAGCGCCTACAAT
>VFKD01000084.1 GCA_009885735.1 bacterium | reverse complement strand
GGGGCGCGCCGGACTCGACCGGACCTTGGTACTGAAGACTCTGCCCAGGAGGCGACATTGCCGCCAAAGTGCTGAGCGCGGCAAACCCAATGGCTCGTCCGTGGCGATCAGCCACGGCGGTGTCTGCCGTGTAGACCTCAGACGGGGCCAGCTCACCCGACGCTCCCTGCAGGAACAGGCAGGGTGCGCCGCCGGTTTGCTCCGACACCGTGCTGCAAAGCTCTCCGATAAAGTCCGGCGAGATAAGCTTGTTGTCCCATGCTAGAGTGACTGGATGACAGGCGTAGGTCACTATCGTGGCAATCGCCGTGCCGCTCCCGACCGAAGTGACACGACCAACCAGCAGCGTGTTGTCGGCGGGACTCTCGGGGTTAAACCCGCACAGCATTCGGTCCGCGGCAGGGTCCTGCATGTCCCTGTTTCGCGCAACGTCGCACACTCCGTATCGCCAGTCCAGCGTGGCCGGCTGCATCTCATCAATTGCCTCACAACAGGCCGAGATGACCCGCTCAGCCATGAGGTCGAGGTACGGTCCGATGAACTCGCCTCCGGGCTTGTCCGCATCCTCGCGGCACACGCACGGACCGGAATGCGTGTGCGAGGGCGACAGGATGAGTCTCTCCTCGGGCAGGTCAAGCGCTGTCAGCACGGCAGATCGGAGCGCCCACTCGTCCTCAACGGTTCGCCACCATGCCAAGTCGTAGGCGACGAGAACGAGCGGTAGTTGTCTCTCGTCATTCGCCAGGAGCGCGAGAGCCCGCGCGTACAGTGGTCGGTGAATTCCCTCCGCGGCGTCGTGCAGCGCCGCTCCCCAGTTGCGCGCAAAAATGCCCGCAGGCGGAGTGATGTCCGCGCTTGCCGCTCCTGCCAGTCCGCGAAACGTCGAGGCGTTCACGACCGTTGGCGCGCTAGACATCGTCGTGCGGCGCATCGGTGAGGAGGCTCAGGCCGCCGTCCACCAGGAGTGTACTGCCGGTCATTTGAGTATTGGTGGGGCTGCAGAGGTGAGCCACTTGCAGTGCAATCTCTGCCGGCTCCTGCAGCCTCTTAATCGGAACCATCTGAATGTGTCCTTCCCGAAGCTCCGGCCTCTCGGCGAAGACCTTGGCGCTGAGGCCACCGTCCACGTTGCCGGGAGCCACTTCGTTCACCATGATCTTGTGCGGAGCAAGCTCCAGCGCCATCAGTTTCATCAGCATCCTCAGGCCCGCCTTGCTCACGCAGTAGGCCGGGATGTGCGGCCTTGGCGCGTGAGCGACCCAGCTTCCCACGAAGACCATCCACCCCGGCTTGCCCTCGGCAATGAGCCTGCGAGCGCCTTCGTGCGAAAGGTGAAACGCGCCGTCCAAGTTGATTTGCAGCTCTCGTCGCCACTGGTTTGCCGTGAGGTTCATCAGCCGAGTGATGGTCACCACTGCCGCATTTGGGATAATCAGGTCTGGCGTGCCGAGCGCGCTGGAAGCATCCGCGAGCCAACTCGAGACGTCCGCATGGTCGGACACATCGGTCTGGGCATAGTGAAACGGCACTCCCAGCGCCCGCACGGCGGTGCCCAGGCCGGAGGACGCGCCCACGGGCAGCAGGTCGCACACCGAGATGCTTGCGCCGCGACCAGCCAGCTCGAGCGCGACTGCACGCCCAATGTCGCCCAATCCGCCCGAAATCGCCGCCACTCTGCCGGTTAGTTCGCCCATGCCTACCAGTCCCCCACGCTGCCGTCTGCATAGAACGATCTCTGCGGCAGCTCCTGCTCAAACGGATGCTTCGCGACCTCCGCCTCGTTGATCTCGATTCCCAGGCCCGGCCGAGTGCCCGGCCGGACGAGCCTGCCCTTGTTCTCAACCTCGAAACATTCAGTGCAGACATCCTGTCGCCAGGGCACGTCGAGGTGGACCGATTCGCAGATGATGTAGCAAGGCGTGGCAAATCCGAACTCCAGGCTGGCCGCAGTGCTCACCGGCCCTTGCGGATTGTGCGGCGCCATGGCCACACGATAGGCCTCGCACATGGCCGCCACTCGTCGAGCCTCGCTCAGTCCTCCCACGTGCGTGATGTCGGTCTGAATCACGCTGCAGGCCCGCTTCTCGAGGTATTCGCGAACCTGATGCTGCGAGACCAGTCGCTCTCCCGTGGCAATCGGGGTGCCCACCGCGCGCTGGATGGCCGCAATGTCGTCCACGGCCTCCGGCCAGCAGGGCTCCTCGAACCAGTAGAGTCCGTAGGGCTCGAGCGCCTTGGCAAAGAGCATGCCCATTCTGGGCGATGGACGCGCGTGGCAGTCCACCATGATGTCGATCTCGTCTCCCACCGCCTCGCGCATCGCCGCAACGCACTTCTCTGCGTACCGGATAGGCTTGAGCCCTTCAAGGGGACCTGTCTCCGGCACCGCCATCGTCTTGAATGCAGTGAACCCATCCGCCACCGAAGCCAAGGCGAGGTCGGCGAATCGGCTCGCGTCTGCTGGAGAGGTCTCGTAGAACTCCTCCATCTTGCCGCCGCCCAGGTGGGAATAGAGCCGCACATAGTCGCGAACAGGTCCGCCCCACAGCTTGTGGCACGGTACGCCGTGAACCTTTCCGAGGATGTCCCACAGCGCAAGGTCGATGCCGCTGATTGCTGTGCCGCGAACAATGCCGTTGCCGTGCCAGAAGTGCTGACGATACATCATCTGCCAGAGATGCTCGATACGGGTAGGGTCCTCGCCAATCAGCAGGGACGAGAGGTCTTCTATCGCGCCGATGACGGACCGAGTGTGCCACTCCAGCGTGGCCTCTCCCCAGCCGTGGAGGCCGGG
The DNA here is from genome assembly GCA_009885735.1 of bacterium. GTDB lineage: Bacteria > Armatimonadota > Chthonomonadetes > Chthonomonadales > CAJBBX01 > VFKD01. Next base: position 39,008 of record VFKD01000084.1, on the reverse strand, counting down.
CTGATCCGTGACGACCTTCACAAAGATCCAGTTGCGCATGCGGGCGTTGCAGACGTGCGTTTCGATTCCGACGATCTTCATGGGGCGGGCAGGCTCCTTCGGGGTGTGCAAACGTGAACGCACCAGATGAACTTCGCCGAAACCTCGCTCATTCCTGCGGGCAAGCCAGACTACATCCAATATTGCCGCGTTGGAGGTCGCTCGCTGTGTGCGACATGCGGCATAATAGAACCATAGATTGTGCTCAAGTGACCCGCGAAGTTGAGTGCGAGGAGCCACCGCAATGAGTCAGACGACAATCGAAGGAAGAGCCGGCGGCCCAACGCCCTCACGCGCAGGCCGAAGCCGTGCTTCCCAACCGAAGTTGACCGCAACCCTCTCGATCGAGGAGCGACGCATGCTTGTCTCCGACCGCCCCATTACGTTCGAGCAGTGGGTGGATCGCGGCGGAAGGGAGCTTTATGAACTCGTCAACGGATCAATGGTGGAGATGATGGCAGCTCAACTTGAACATGAACGGCTGTGTGTGTGGTTGTTGACCTTGCTCAATGTGTTTGTGGGCGAACGCGGTCTTGGCGAGGTGCTTGGCTCCCGTACCGCGGTCAGAATCACCGAGTTTGGCGGTCGGCTTCCGGACATTGTGTTCGTACGTGCTGGACGAGACGATATTATGAGGCAGCGGGGAATCTACGCTGAGCCCGACCTCGTGGTTGAGATACGCTCGCCAGGAGATCGTCCGTCCGATCTCACCGCCCTTGAGGCGGAGTATCGAACCCTCGGTGTTCACGAGATATGGTTTATCGACCCGAAGAACAGGCACGTCCGCGTATTGAGCAGACGCGACGAGGGCTATGAGGAGCAGGTGATATCGACCGGCGCGCTCTCAAGTGAAGTGGTTCCAGACTTCACCATTGATATACAGTGGCTCTGGGACGACAAGAGGCCGGAGGTTTTTGGGCTGATCCAGCAGATGATGGGGCGTTGACGCAGCTGCGGCCGCAGCCGTTCCGTGGCCACATGCTCTCACCCTGAGCCTGCCAACCCGAGCATCCTGAGCGCGGCAAATCCGCTCATCCTGAGCCCGTCTTTTCCGCTGATCCTGAGCCCCAACCCGCTCACCCTGAGCGCGCCACAGCCGTATCGTGGCGCAGTCGAAGGGTCGAAGGACCGCATCAAAGCTCCATCGTTTGTCAGCCTGACGCATGATCCGCTCATCCTGAGCGCGGCACAGCCTTTCCGTGCCGCAGTCGAAGGGTCGAAGGACCTCACCGTGGCTCGTCATTTCTGCATGACCCTGCCCCGTTGCACCCCTAAACGGGGTTAACAGGAACGCAGGACCGTATCGTCGAGGGCTCAGGGTGACAGTATGTGACCGCCTCCGAAGCCCTGGTTTTCATGCCTGGTTGTGAACGGAGTTCATGGAGTCTCTTAAGAAACTACATTCATGCACGCCGTAGTTTCTTGCTTGCAACGCCGCGAGCCGCAATGCGCGGCTCCTAATGCACAACCGGCTCACATGAGCGTGACGACGCCCCAGTCTGGGTGCCTTCCCGTCCGCAGGACGGTCGGCTCAACGCCAAACAGCGGGGTCGTTCGCGGCACCGCAACGGACGAAACTCCAATGTGTCCGAGCCCTGAAGGACCCGGCTGGGCGGCCTACGGCCAAGCGTCCTGCGGAATTAACGGTTGCGGCGAGCGTCGCCAACAAACATAATGTGTCCTGGAAGCCTGAGGAGAGGCAGCAATACGGAGTGTGACCGCTTCGAGACCGAGTACAACTCGTCGGTCTGAGGCAAAGCCTCGCTAGCAATGGGGCTCCGAACCTGTTTCGCCGAGAAGCCGTGCAGAACATCCCCCTTGCGGAAGCGACTTTTCTGTGTTACTATCAAACCAAATGCTGCAGGCGATCAGTCCTCGACAGAGCGCTGCAAAGATGTCCTGCACGTAAATGGAATGGAGGCACTCGTTGTGCCGTTCAATCGGAACCAGGTGAAACTAGGCGTCTCGGTCGCCGCAATACTCCTGGCGGCCGCAGGTACCTTCATCGCGCGGACTGCGTTCGCGAGAATCGCCTACAATACAATCGATCCGATCGGATCGGTGGCCGGCAACGGCCGCCAGATCACTGTGACCGGACCGATCGCAAGTGATGCAGGGGAGCGAACCGAGCTGCGGGTGATGGTGACCCAGCGCTCCACTGGCGCGGTGGCCGAAGGGCGGGCGTTCCTTGTGGGCACGGGAGCCATGCAGCAGTGGCAGGTCGGCGCATCGGCACAAGGCAACGAAGACTTCGCCCCTGGCCCCGCCACAGCGGTCGCGATGGCTCGCACCTCGGTTCGTGGGCAGGCGACCGACGCTCATCAATGGCTGGTCAACATTACGCTCGTTGGGGAGTGATCGCAGCAACTGCGGCGCCGGCTTCCGTCTAGACGCAAACATAACATCGTGTGTGGGGCGGCGCACCGCTTCACAGAAATTGGCCCCGCGATTCCACTCAGGTATCGCGGGGCCGAATCTCAACCATCACGACTTAGCCCCAGCCTAGTACCGATGGGTCTCCGGCTTATACGGCCCTTCCACCGGCACCCCGATTTAGTCGGCCTGCTTCGCGCTTAGAGTGGTAAGCCCGGCACTACAATCACGGTGCCAATCTGACCGAAGTGGTGGTCGAACGCGAGCGCGGTTGGGATGCTCAGTCGAGACATGATAGCAAAGCTCGTGCAGTCGGTGAAACTCCATTGCTTGTCACCATACGTGCTGAACAAAGTCCACGCCTCACGAATGTCGTCCTCTGCAAGGAAATACAGTTGTGCGAGGGAGCCGTCTAGCAGGGCGTGCCCGAATGCAAGGGCACGGTTGGATTGTCCCCTTGCCCGGAGAAGTGTAAGGGTCTCATCAAGCACAAAGTCGGTCGTGAAGACCGCGCGACGATTGGCCCTGAGCCAGCTCTGGGCAGCGACATGGTCTGAATCCGACGGAACGAGCGAGGCGAACCACCCGCTTGTATCCACGAACACAAGATTTCGAGGCATTATCTGTCTGCGCCATATAGTATGCGGTCATGGTCGCGTGCGCAGAACTCCGGCCCATCTTCTACTGGGAGGCTCGCAATGGCTTCCAATATCTCGTCTGGACGCAGTCGGCCGGCAGACAAGGACTGCTTGGCCGACCGCACGACGAAGAGATCGACGAGCGTGCCATCCGGTAGATCGAGTGGCGCAGTGGGCCGCAGGACGCCATCTTGATACACCGCCTCCAGCACCTTTGTCATCACTGTCTCCCTATGTCGAGCAACTCAATCGTTATTGTACAGCCTTTATGCGTTCTCGTGCAAGGCCAAGTGAGCATCGGTGACATGCGAATGGCCCCGCGATTCCATTTCGGAATCGCGCGCCGACATGCGCTGCCGCTTACAGGACCCTCGGCCGACAGCGGAATAGAGTTTAGCCTTGACACACTATGCCAACAATGGCATAATCTCTGTATGGAAGGCGACGATTCTACGACGACAAGGCAGTTGCGCTTTCAGGGAAACGCGCTGAGTGACCTTCGCGAGATGCCTCCCGCCGTGCGGACAGCTTTCGGGCACCAGCTCTGGGAGATTCAGAACGGCATAACGCCTGAGAATGCCTCCCCGTTCGAGCTCTCGCACGCGAATGAGGTCATGAAGCTCACGGAGCGGCGTGACCGGCGAACCTTTCGATGCGTCTACGCGGCCAAGTTTGCCAAGGCGGTATACGTGCTGCACGTTTTCGAGAAGAAGAGCAAGAGCGGGATCGCAACTCCGACGAAGGACATTGATATCGTCTACGCTCGACTAACTCGGGCTAGGACTGACTACGCTTCAGCGTATCCCGAGGACTCAAACGTGCCAGCATCGCCGGAACAGGCGTCCGGCAAGAACCGAAAGGAGAAACGGACTTGAGCAACCATTCAATTGGTGAGAGTGAATTTGTCGCATCCTCCGGCAATGTCTTCGCCGATCTGGGTCTGCCAAACGCCGACGAGGAACTGGCAAAAGCAGAGCTTGCGCACTCGATACGGCGCCGTATAGATGCTCTCTGTCTCACTCAAACTGAGGCCGCAAGGCGGCTCGGCACAGACCAGGCAAAGGTCTCCCAGCTTGTTCGCGGCAAGGTCTCATCATTCTCGCTTGGACGGCTCATCCGCTACGTCAACGCGCTGGACTTGGACGTTCGTATCACGATCGAACCTGCAGGAGACCACCGGACCGGATCGATAGTGGTTAAAGCCGGCTGACCACGGTACACGTTGGTCAGGATCGAGTATCTAAAGCAAACCGGGACGTAAGCGACATGGGTCGGCCCCGCGACTCCCTGTCGGAGCCGCAGGGCCGTTACTCACGCACCACGACTTAGCCCCGGCCTAGTACCGGTAGCTCTCCGGCTTATATGGACCTTCCACCGGCACTCCGATGTAGTCGGCCTGCTTCGCGCTCAGCGTAGTGAGCTTGGCTCCGATCTTCTCGAGGTGCAGACGCGCCACTTCCTCGTCGAGCTTCTTCGGAAGCGTGTAGACGCCCACCTCGTACTTGTCGCGGTTGTTCCAGAGGTCGATCTGAGCAAGGGTCTGGTTCGAGAAGCTGTTCGACATCACGAAGCTTGGGTGGCCCGTCGCGCAGCCCAGGTTCACCAAGCGGCCCTCGGCCAGCAGGAAGATGCTCTGCCCTGCCGGGAAGGTGTACTTGTCGACCTGCGGCTTGATATTCGTCCGGACAACGCCCGGAGCGTTGTTCAGCAGGTCCACTTGAATCTCGTTGTCGAAGTGGCCGATGTTGCAGACGATCGCCTGGTCCTTCATCTTCGACATGTGCTCAAGCGTGATGATGTCGACGTTGCCCGTACAGGTGACGTAGATGTCTGCCGTCCCAAGCGTGTCCTCAATGGGAGCAACTTGGTAGCCTGCCATGGCAGCCTGCAGAGCATTGATGGGGTCCACCTCGGTAACAATCACTCTAGCGCCGTTATGGCTGAGAGACTGCGCTGAGCCCTTGCCCACGTCTCCATAACCGCAAACGACCGCGACTTTGCCCGAGAGCATCACGTCCGTGGCCCGCTTGATGCCGTCCACCAGCGACTCTCGGCAGCCGTAGAGGTTGTCGAATTTTGACTTGGTCACGGAGTCGTTCACGTTGATTGCGGGCACCAGGAGCGAACCGGTCTCCTGCATCTTGTAGAGGCGGTGAACGCCGGTCGTTGTCTCCTCCGACACGCCTCGCCAGTCCGCCACCATCTCGTGCCAGCGGCGCGGGCTCTCTGCGTGGACCTTCTTCAGCAAGTCCTTGATGACGCTCTCTTCATGGCTCTCGGACGGCGTGTTGACCCAGTCGCTGCCGTTCTCGAGCTCGTAGCCCTTGTGGATCAGCAGGGTGGCGTCTCCGCCGTCATCCACGATGAGCTCGGGGCCCTTGCCCTTTGCAAAACTCATCGCCTCGTAGGTACACCACCAGTACTCCTCGAGGGTCTCGCCCTTCCAGGCGAACACAGGCACTCCGGTAACCGCGATGGCTGCAGCAGCGTGGTCCTGGGTAGAGAAGATATTGCAGCTTGCCCAGCGAACCTCGGCGCCAAGATCGGCCAGCGTCTCGATGAGCACGGCCGTCTGGATGGTCATATGGAGCGAGCCCATCACGCGGACGCCGTCCAGAGGCTTCTCGGCGGCATACTTGCGACGAATGGACATTAGGCCGGGCATCTCTTGCTCGGCAATCTCGATCTCTTTGCGGCCCCAATCTGCAAGCGACAGATCGGCGACTTTGTGCGACATTACTTCATTTTCAACGAGTGTAGTGGACATTGTGGGTCTCCTTCCATGCGCATTATACCATACATCAACACATAGTGATATATTGATGCTACAATCTGTACATGGACACACTGAAGCTGCTTCGCGTGCTGGCGGACAAACCGCGAGTGCGCATTCTTCGCCTGCTCTCGCAGGAAGACCTGAGCGTGGCCGAGCTGCAGGAGATACTCGAAATGGGCCAGAGCCGCATCTCTATGCAGCTCACGCAGCTTCGAGCCGCAGGGCTGGTCGAATCTACGAAGTCCGGCCAGAAGAGCATCTATCGCGCCCTCATTGCCCCGAACGCCGAGGCTCTGGTCCGCGAGGTCCTCAGCAGAAGCAGCGAGGAGCTGCCCGAGTGCGGCAGGGATGACGAGGCTCTTGCGCTGGTCGTGAACCGCCGCAAGGACCTACTTCGCAGTCATTTCGACGAGCTTGCCGGACGGTTTGGCCGCAGCTACGTGCCGGGGAGAAGCTGGAAGGCGCTCTCCGAGATGCTGATACGGCTGCTTCCACCCATGGTGATTGCGGACATCGGCGCCGGCGAGGCCACTTTGGCGCTCATGCTGGCCCAAAGCGCCGAGCGCATCATCGCCGTCGATGCATCGGAGAAGATGGCGGAATTTGGGCGCGAGCTTGTGGCGCGCCACGGCCTGTCAAACGTCGAGTATCGCACCGGCGACATGGAGAGCCTCCCTATCGAATCTGGGTCGGTCGACCTTGCCCTGTTCCACCAGTCGCTGCACCACGCCCTCCACCCGGACCGAGCGCTCTCGGAGGCCCATCGCGTCCTCCGTTCGGGAGGATCCATTACGGTACTTGATCTGCTCAAGCACGAGGTCGAAGCGGCCCGCGAGCTCTACGCCGACGTCTGGCTTGGCTTCTCGAGGGTGGAGATGACGAAGCTGATGGAAACAGCCGGCTTCAAGGATGCATATGTGTCAGTAGTCGACCGCTCAGTGGAGGCGCCGGAGTTTCAAACTGTCCTGGCGATGGCTCGGAAGTCGCGCCTATGAGACTCTGACGCAGTCATAGCGACATACTCCCAAAAGAAAACCTTCGTGAAGCCATTGACTTCCGCGGTTTTCGAGCCTATAATGCTAACCGTTGCTGCGGGGTGGAGCAGTCCGGTAGCTCGTCGGGCTCATAACCCGAAGGTCGCAGGTTCGAGTCCTGCCCCCGCTCCCATATGAGAGTTAAGTACCAACCAGTGAACGGGAGCTTGCGACGCTAACGCGGCGTCGCCCGTTGCTCCTTGTGGTGCTCGATTAAGATTTTGCAGTACGCAGTGTACGTGTTTCCGATTGCCTGGCGCGTTTGCAGTCTCACCGTCAGTTGTCCCCGTTTTCATCCGCAGCTACTGCTGGCGATGAAACACTCGCTCCGTCACTTGGACGAGGGACTCGACTAGCGAATGCGGTTCTGGTCAACGGTATGGTTTCCGGATGAAACCTGGTTACTAACTCGCGCGGTTTAGTTAGGTAGCCAGTCTCTTTCATACAACACTTTCGATCCAGCGTAATCCAAAAGGAGGTGACGCTTTAGGGTATAGACAGAAAGAGGGCGGATGCGCACTTCTTCGGTTTATCGGGCAGGTTGGCGACCGATCCTATTATGTGACTACGCCCATAATTACGGCAACACAGGCATCACAAACTGAAGTTCAACCATTTCGGGTTGGTCATGACCAACCAACGGAGAAACTCTATGAAAGCGTTTAAACTAAGTCGGCCGCGTGTTCTGGTGGTCGGCGCCATGTGCTTGTTGGCGGGCTACACCGGAGTGCGCACAGCCGCAGACATCACCACCATCTTCACCTTCAGAGGCCAGCAAACGTCCGCCGTATTGTTTGGCACGGACGCCGACGGTAATTCACTTTACGGTGAAGTAACCTGCATCGTCGGTGACAACGGTGGTGGAGGCAAGCCGACGCCCATCCAAAAGGCTTGGATCTCGTCCGAGACAGCCTATCCGGACCACTCACATTACGCCTCCACGCAGGGCTATAATGACTTTACCGGCTCGTACACGGGGGTCAACCACGCCATTGCAGGCACTGCCACTTGCGACGCAACCGCGAGTGGGAGGGAAGCATCCGTCGACTTCACCACTTGGGAGACCACCGACTTGGGAGCGGTCACCCTCCACGGCAATTCGTCGCTGTCCAACCCGGTCGACATCGTAACTGGAGTCCACACGACGATTGTAAAGAATCAGCAGACGGGCGGCATGAGCCGCTTCCGCAGTGTAGGGAAGTTCGGATACTCCCCGTCCGGCACGGTAAACATCGAGGTGACGGAAGGCGGATCCGGCACGTTGCCGACCGTCAGCGGCCCCGTTAATTCGGACTGGAGCCAGATCGCCGTCGTCCAGAACGGCCGGTTCAGCAAGATCAAGAACTAAGGGCGTTTACAAATCTCAGTCCGGCAGAGGCTACTTCTTGTCCTCTGCCGGACTTTTTATTAATTTGCGCAAGCAACTATTTCGATGGCAACTACCCCGACACCCACTGACATCAAGCCCGGCTTCGGCCCTTGGCGCTGGATTCGATCGCATTGGCTGGACATTTTGCTGCCGCCGATGATTCTGCTTCTTGCCGCCGGGATCACGCGACACGTAATGTGGGTGCGCGACGGACGCGGCGTGGCCGACGTTCAACGTCACTATTCAGCTGCCGTTGAGGCGCAGAAGAAAGGTGACTTTACGCTGAGCGCCAAAGAACTTGGGCTCGCGAGCAAGGCCGCTCCGAATGACCCCAATGTGCATCTCCGCATCGCTGCTCTTTATCACAGTCTGAATCTGCCGGTGCAGGCCGCACTGGAGCAGGAGAAGGCGCTCCTCCTTCGGCCGCCGAAAGAGGAAGACTACATGAAGCTGCTCGCCAGCTATTGCAAGATGGGGCGGTTCGATGACGCCGACCGGGTTTTGAAAAAAGAAGTCGTGCCGCGCTGGAGAACTTCCTCGGAAGTCGCTTACTATCAGGGAATAGTGCATTTCTACAGAGATAAAGGCAGCCAGGCGTTGCAAACGGCAGATGAGTGCTTCGTCCGCAGCCTCGCGCTGGACCCGGACAATACAAGCGCCCGCTATCAACATGCCGAATGTCTATCGCGAATGGGCAGGCCCGCCGAAGCGGAGAACGAATATCGACAGGTGCTGAAAGCATTTCCGAACGACGATGGGACGTATCAGGGCCTTGCGTCCGTTCTGCGGAAACAAGGGAAAACCACCGAAGCAGAGCGCATGATGGCAAGATTTCAGGAGTTGAATGCGAGCCGGCGGCGGATTCAGTACATAAGGACTAAATTGAGCCTCAACCCGTCCGATACTGCGCCCATGCGCGAGCTGGGCGACCTCTACATGCGGGTCCGCGAGCCGGATCAGGCAGTTTCGGCGTACACCGGGTATCTCAAATCGGAACCGACCGACGTTTATAGCCTACGGAACCTTGCTAAGGCCTATCACTTTTTGAAACGAGATAATGAGAAACGGGCGACCCTGAAGTTGGCGGACGCCCTGGACACTCGCCGAGGGCAAGGCAGGTGAAAAGGCTGTGCATCTTAGTCGTCGCATGTGTGGCGGCCCTCGCCGCAGCGCGGTTGGCGATTACCAGGCCCGCCGGAGGACATCCCGAACCGAGTCCGGCAGCAGGCGGTATTCGCTTCACGGATGTTACCGACGCTACCGGCATTCGCTTTACTCACTGCAATGGAGGCAGCGGCGCTCACTTCTATGTAGAGACCATGAGTGCAGGCTGCGCCGTTCTGGACTACGACGGCGACGGATGGCAGGACGCGCTTCTGACTCAGGGCGCCGCCTTGCCTGGATTTACAGCTGCTAAACCACTGCGGAGCGCCCTCTACCGAAACAACCGTGACGGCACCTTTACCGATGTTACGAAAGGCAGCGGGCTGGACACTTCCATGTACGCCATGGGAATCGCCGTCGGAGACTACGACAACGACGGCAGACCCGACATCTACATAACCGCGCTCGGCGGAAACCGACTGTTTCACAATGAGAGTGGGTCGATGGGTCGTGGGGTCGATGGATCGGTGGCTGCCGACTCGCCCAATAGCCCTGGCCCGAACCCGAAGACGCAGGCGCCTTTCTTCCGTGACGTGACTGCCAGGGCTCGTGTCTCTGCAAAAGACATGTCTACCAGCGCGGCATGGCTGGATTACGATGGCGATGGCAAGCTCGACCTCTTTGTCTGCCGGTATATGGACTATGACGTAAAGACAAATCCCAGGTGCAAAGATTTCCGACAGCGTGATGCTTATTGCTCCCCCAATGTCTATCCCGGAACCCAGTGCATGCTCTTCCGCAATAACGGCGACGGCACATTTTCGGATCTGAGCAAGAAATCCGGCATCGGCACACAAACCGGGCGCTCGCTCGGAATTGCGTGTGCGGATTTCAATCGAGATGGTCTTACGGATATCTTTGTAGCCAACGACCTCTCGCCAAACTACCTCTTTATTAACAAGGGCAACGGGACTTTTAGCGAGCAGGGCGCGATGGCCGGGGTGGCTTACGGTGAAGCGGGCATAGCAAGAGCTGGAATGGGAACGGACGCGGCTGACTACCATCATGATGGGCAATTTGGCGTTTTGGTGACCAACTTCGAGAATGAGCCGGCCGCTCTGTATCGCAACAATGGCGACGGATCGTTTACCGAGGAAAGCTTTCCATCCGGCGTGGGAAACCCGACGCTGGAGTATCTGAAGTGGGGATGCAAGTTCACGGATTTCGACCTGGACGGCTGGCAGGACATCTTCATTGCAAACGGACACGTGGACGATCGAGCGGATGAGAACGGCAAGCCCCAGGGGTACTCGCAGGCGTGCCAGGTACTGCGAAACGACGGAAATGGTGCCTTCAGCGATGTTTCCGGCGGTTCGGGTCCGTTTTTCACTCAAGAGCAAGTCGCGCGCGGACTTGCAGTGGGCGACTTTAATAACGACGGAAAACCCGATGTGCTGATTGCCAGTAACAACGGCCGCGCTATTCTGCTCAGCAACAGCACGCAGACATCCAATCATTGGGTTCGTTTGACGATGGTCGGCAATGGGTGTAATCGCGATGCGCTCGGCACATTGGTCACCGTCAATGCGAACGCTGCGAAAGAGATGCAGACCGTACACTCCGGCGGCAGTTATCTTTCGGACCATGACCGAAGACTCTTGTTCGGCATTGGAACTGCCCGCTCCGCCCGTGCAGATGTGCGGTGGCCGTGCGGCGCACTGGAGTCTTTGGACATATCGATGGATACGTCGGTTGTCGTGAAAGAGAAAGATTGTAAATTGGCAATCGGAAAAGTTGTGCGAAAATGATCCTATTGAGTGGACTTGCACTTTTTCTTGTCGGTCTGCAGTTGCCCGCCAGCCCGGCCGGCTCGACTTCAAAGTGTACGAGTTACGAGTTCTCGATGCGGGTCCAGATGCCGGAGCACGGCGGCCTGGAAGAGATGGACAACCGCCGTTCCATGTTCCCAAGCGAGATCCTTGGCCGGATGTGGAAAGCAGGGGCCTCCATAAGATTAGAAGTAAAGATGGGTGAGAAACGCGATCGGTTTCAGATACTCACTCCGTCGGCCCTCTACACATTGATGCCTTCCACGAAGCGTGGGACCAAAGCGGTGCTGACCAAGCCAATGTTTCGCTCGATGATAGCACACGGCTCGCCATTCGCTTTGGCTACTCCTTGCGATGTGAAGACCATCTGGCCGAGCGCAAAGAAGTTCGGCTCCGAAGTAGTGCGGGGAATCGCGTGTGAAGTCTGGGTAGCGCAGGTCGCGGGGGGCACTCCCAGCACGGTTAAGATTTGGATGCCGCAGGGCAAGACGGCGGCATCGCCGTTAAGAATGGAAATCATAACGAAGATGGGTCAGCGCAGTTCCCCGTCTGGCATTGGTACCGCCGATCAGATTCGGCGCACTGTAGAGCTTTCAAAAAGATCGGAAGGGCAGGCCCTGCCCGCAGAGGCATTTGTCGTTCCGAAGGACTATAAGATCAGTCCGCAACGTGGACTCTCGCCTGCTCCCAAACGGTGATGGATTGGGGTCGGCGCAGGTCCTGAGGTCCATTCGTTTCTCTTAAGGTAAGAACACTGAAACGACTCGATTGTCACTCGAGAACGCGGTCACTCTAACACCACACTCTCTACTTACCCTCTACAACCCGGCCTCCCAAGAAACCTCTCTACCGCCGTTCCAACTCCACCGCCTGCTCGAAAGGCTTTGCTTGCCCAAGTCGCCACGCCGTCGAAATTGGCCTCTTCCAGCGCGACCGCGCCCTCTCCCCTCCTCCCCAGATCCCCGGAGATCTCTGATTCCAGAAAGACTGGCTATTGACAGACTCAGGATTGATGGTATAATGTATGTGATGATGCGGGGTGGAGCAGTCCGGTAGCTCGTCGGGCTCATAACCCGAAGGTCGCAGGTTCGAGTCCTGCCCCCGCTCCCACTCTGGCCGCTCGGTCCCTGCGACCGAGCGGCTTTTGCGTCACTTTAGGCATCCGAACACCCCCTCACTCCTTCAGCAACCCGCTTCTTCGTTGATGACGTATCTCGAACGTCTCTTCCCTCCAAAACCTGTCTCAGTCTAGTCGGGCGCATGGTTGCAAAATCAATGGCAACCGAGTTTTATTCAGTGTCATTTCCAGTTGCAATGCTCCTGGCGAACGTTGAACATCTCCTTCTGAACACTGAGCGGGTATAACCGAGGAAACTCGTTCCTGATGTTCCAGGTTAGGCTGAGTGGAACCCGATGAGTTCAGTCGAACGATTGCGCTTTGACCGGTTTCCCCGCACATCCGGATACAATCCGGACTGGACCACCGCCAGCGTCAGAGGCGGGACCAACGCGCTGTGGATGACGGAATGGTTGGCTGAGGCGTTGAACCTGAATCCGGGTGCGAGAGCCCTGGATCTCGAATGGGTGGTGCCGTCTCATCGGTCTTTCTATGCGGTTAGACGCCCTTGTGGTCCATGCTCTACTCTCGATGTTCAATTGATTCACACAGTCCGGAGGGGTGGGAATGAATTCAGTACAGAGATCGACCAACGCTCCAGCAATCGGTTTCTGTTTGCTGGTGCTGGCAATAGTAGCGTCGGGGGCGTCAGCTGCGGACAGGCCGTTAAAGGTGTTCATCCTGGCCGGGCAGTCGAACATGCAGGGGCACGCGGCCGTCTCCACATTCGACTCGATGGCCGACGACCCCAAGACCGCCCCGCTACTGAAGGACATGCGGGACAAGGACGGCAAGCCGAAGGTGTGCGACAGGGTGTGGATCACGTCGGTCGGGTGCCTCGGCAACGCCTACGACGACCTGAGGGAGGCAAAGGGCAAGCTGACGGCCGGGTTTGGTGCCCCCGAGAAGAAGATCGGCCCGGAGTTCACTTTCGGCCTCACGATGGAAGACCGGCTGAAGGAGCCGGTGCTCATCATCAAGACCTCTTGGGGCGGTCGCAGCCTGCATACGGATTTCCGACCGCCTAGTGGGGGACCTTTCGTCCTGGCAAAGGAAACTCAGGAACTTTGGGACAAGCATCCCAAGGGTGCCCACGGTATTCCTAAAGCAGAGGATCGGCCGAAATTTTATTCTGAAAAAGCCGCCGCCACGGGCGTTTACTACCGCGAGATGATCGCGCACGTGCAGAAGGTGCTCAAGGACGTCAAGCGGGTGGTGCCCGACTACGACGAGAAGCAGGGGTACGAGTTGGCCGGGTTCGTCTGGTTTCAGGGGTTTAACGACCTCGTCGACGGCGGTGTGTACCCCAATCAGGGCAAGGTCGGCGGGTACGACCTGTACGCCGACCTGCTCGGCCACTTCATCCGCGACGTGCGGAAAGACCTGTCGGCCCCGAAGCTGCCGTTCGTCATCGGCGTCATGGGTATCGATGGCCTGAAGGGCGATAAGAAGGGGTCGATGATGCACTTCCGCGAAGCCCAGCGGAAACCGACCACCCTCGACGAGTTCAAGGGGAATGTCATTGCGGTCGAGACGGCACCGTTCTGGGACGACGACCTGGAGGTGTTCATCGAGCGGAAGCAGCGGGTGTACGACAAACTGGAGCAGGGGTTCCGCGAGGCGAATCCGAAGCCCACCGAGCCGGAGAAGGAGGCCGCCCGCAAGAAGGCCCTGGACGAGGAATTCAAACCGGACGAGTTGAAGCGACTGAAGACGGGCGTGTCGAACGGCGGCTACCACTACCTTGGTGCTGCAAAGATCATGGCCCCCATCGGAAAGGCGTTCGCTGAGGCGCTGCTCGAACCGGCGAAGGCGGAGAAGCCGCCCGCGAAACCGCTTGCCGACCCGCCGAAGCCAGCGGAAATGGCCGGCTACCTGCTCGTACCGCACGAGAAAGTAGACAGGCAGTACAATGGCGGATTCTCGACCTACGTAGCCGCGTGGCCGCTACTCAAGAACTACCCCGGGCAGGACTTCCAGAGCGGGCTGTTCGGCACTTGGATGTTCGCCCAGTACGACGGGCCGGTGCCGGAGAATGCGTACTCGGACATTGAGGGCGGCCTCGGCTGGTGGCGGGACACCCGCTTCGCCACCGAGACGCCGAAGTTCATCATGGGTGGGGTAGCCCTGAACTTCGTCGAGTGGGCGAACGGGCCCGGCGCCGGCAAGGGCCGAGACTGGAAGAATCCGGCCGGCCACTACGCCGTCGCCCAACTCCGTCCATGGGTGCTCTGGCCGCCCGACGGCCTGAACCTGAAGCAGGGCACGAGCGGCAAATTGTTCGGGTACGGTTACCTGCCGCTCCCGCTGACCGCCCCCAAGAAGACGACCGCTGGCAAGGACGTGCCAACCGGCGACCACTGCTGGACGTTGTTCCTGAACACCGGCAACTTCAAAGGGCCGGTGGCCTTCTTCACCCCGTACTTCTGGTCGCGGCCGACCATCGACAACCCGAAGCTGGGCGGGCTGTTCATCGACACTCGCCCGTCGGAGCCGAACAAGGCCGTGCAGATGGAAACGCAGCATGTCCCGGCGTACATCGCCACCGATGCGAAAGGCGACACTTACGCCCGCATTGCCCCCACGCAGTTCCCCGCGAAGGCGGACGGCGAGGCCCCGCTCATCCACCGCATCACCGCGTACAACAAGGCGGCGCTGTGGGACAGCGTGCAGGCGTGGTTCGACGGCGGCAAAGCAGCGACCGGCGCTATCGACGCGAAGGCGGCCGGCGTTCACACGTTCAAAGGCGGCGGCGGGGCGACGTGGCAGATCTATCCGCCGAACACCCCCCGCGAGAAGAAGGTGCCGGTAGCCTGGAGTTCGTTCGCCACCCCCATCGCGCTGGACGACACCACGTACGGGTACAAGTGGGCGAAGGATGCAGTGACGAAGGCCGGCGACCTCATCACCCTGCCCGAGTATTTCCGCTTGGAGAAGGACAAGAAGGACAAGGAGCGGTGGGTGGTGGTGAGCGCGAAAGATGTCCCAGCAGAGACCGGACTGGCCAAAGTGGAATTTCCACCGCGGCGCACCGCTAAACCGCAGCCCTACGTCACTCCCAACGAGGCGGACAGTTGTTGGAAGAAGCCAGGGCCGGCGGCCGGGCCGTTCAAGGCGAAGCTCGGGGACGGCAGCGTGGCCACGTACTACTGGTATCGCTTCGCCGACCAGCCCGCCATGCTGAACGCCGACCTGACCGACGCCGAGCGGGAGGCGCTTCAGAAGCGCGTGGAGATGCTGCACAAGAGTTGGACAAAAGACCGCGAATACTTGCCGCCGCCCACCGTCGGTAGGCTGGCCGACCTCGACCCGGCGGTGCTCGTCAACCCGCCGAAAGGACTGGAGTTCGGGTATGTCCCGATCGTCACCCGACAGGCAGCGAAGGAATAACTGACCACAGAGAACCGATACGTGGCGAACCGTTAGCGATCGCAACGGGCATGGGACCGGACGCCGAACCAGGCACTTCACCTAGAGGCACGCCGAACCAGGCACGCCGAACCAGGCACGACAACGGTTATAGCTCATTCGCAAGCAGGATTTCGACAGTCCGACGAACTTCGCAGCAGTTTCCCTCCTCGGCGAACTTCAAACGGTAGTCTGATCCTATTCGAGTGGTTGTAACTTAACATCGTAGGGGCTCCCAATTCCGAGGCCGCGAATCACTCCCGATTCGCGGCCTCGTTTTCGGTTGTGTCCACTGCCTGGCTCGAATCGAGCAAACCGGCGTTGCCGTCGCTGATCTTGGCCCAGAACGCATCAGGTGACGTGGCTAACAGGGTTCGAGACTTGACCCACGTTGAACCTCGGATGCGATTGCGGCGTGTGCGCCCAGCGACTGGCGCCGTCGAGGAACTACGGCCTCGACAGGGTACGCACATCCGCAGTATCCATTCGTCATCACAATTCTGCGCCAGAGTTGCCTGGAGTGTACGTTCGCGCGATGGCACGAAGTATCATGATTCCATGATTTTGCTGCATGCCAGTTTTGTTGATGGACAGATGCACCTCTGGGGCGAGGCGCCTACAGACGCCGTGCCGTTACGTGGCCGGAGGCGTTCGCGGGCGGCCGTTCCCGACGAACCTCCATTCCCCTACGATCCTGGCATTTCAGCTCTGCGAAGTGCCCTGGAAGCAGCCGGGATCGCGTCGGAAAAGGGGAGCGGCACCATCCAACCGGCATTCCTCTGGGCGCCGGTGGCGAACGGAAAGCCCATCCCCTCCTCGCCACTTGTCGCCGAGCAGGGACCCTCCATGGACCATACGATCGCTCCTTGGAAGGTCTTCACGCTTCCGATCACTTCTCAACAAGCGGTCGACCTGCTTTGCACCTGTGTAGAGCGCGATCTTCTTGCGCACGGCGTCGTCGTCGGCTCGACCCTAACCTACTGGGCTTCCGCGTTTCGACTCGCGGCGGCCCTGGTGGCGCGCGAACAGTTCCTGCCTTCATTAAGAAACGATTCGGATGGCTGGCGTGCCTGCTGGGAGCCGGCCCTCCTCGGCGCGGACGCGGAACGTGCCGAGGCCCTGGCACGCGCAATGCCGGCCGCCTGCCGCGCGGTTACCACCGCCCCTACCGTGCCGCCGGAGGCGGCAGCCGCCACCGTACTCGCCGCGTTCCTCTCGCTAATCACAGACCGCCTTGCGCGCTCGCCTGCCGGTCCGTCGCCAATTGTCGGGTCCGGCCGCAAGAAGTCGCGGGACTCCGGCAGCCTGCACGACCAGTGGCTGCGCGCGCTCAGGGCGCCGGAGTCCGGGGCCGTTCTCAGTGGCCCGGCTCCAGATATCAATGCGTTCGCCCGGCAGGTGGCCGAGTGGCGTCGGCCGCTCGTCTGGTCGCAGGATGCTCCGTTCCGCCTCTGCTTCCGACTGGAGGAGCCCTCTCTTGAGAGCGACGAGAATGCGTGGTACGTACGCTATCTTCTTAGATCCGTTCAGGATCCCAGTCTTCTCATTCCCGCCGACTTGGCATGGAAAGGCAAATCATCGAAGGCGTCCGTCCTGCAGCGTGAAGGCTTTAGGCCCGCAGAGTTCATGCTTACTGCGCTCGGCCACGTGGCGCGCATCTGCCCAGAGGTAGAAGAGAGCCTGCGGTCGGCCGGTCCCGCCGGATTCACGCTCAACACCGTCGGCGCCCACCAGTTTCTAGCGGAGCGCGCCTGGATGCTGGAACAGGAGGGATTCGGCGTGCTGCTCCCGTCCTGGTGGACAAAGCGCGGCACCACGCTCAAGCTCGGCGCGAGAGCCGCAATCAAATCGCCGAAGATGCAGGCAAGCGCTGGCCTATCGATGGAGTCCATTGTCCAGGTCGACTGGGAGGTAGCACTGGGCGGAGAGCCGCTGACGCTGACCGAGCTGAAGGAGCTGGCCCGGCACAAAGCATCGCTCGTCCGCTGGCGCGGGCAGTGGGTGCAGGTGGATTCGGCGGAGATCGAGCGGGCCATCGCATTCTGGAGAAAGCGCGGTCCAGTCGAGATGACGGCGCGCGATGCGTTGTCCTTAGCTCTCGGCGGCGGCACGGGACCGACCGGGTTCGAATTGGAGTCCGTAGAAGCCACGGGGTGGATGCGGGACACGCTGGAGAGAATGCAGGATAGCGCCTGGATAGAAGAAGAGCCCGAGCCAGCCGGGTTCATGGGGACGCTGCGCCCCTATCAGCGCCGCGGATTCTCCTGGCTGCGGTTCCTGGGCCGAATGGGCCTGGGCGCCTGCCTGGCGGACGACATGGGTCTGGGCAAGACTCCGCAGACGCTGGCGCTCATCGAATCTCAGCGCGACTCCGGCGGACCTGTTCTCGTCGTCTGTCCGACCTCGGTGGTGGGCAACTGGCACAAAGAGGCGCGGAAGTTTGCGCCGGACCTGCCCGTGCTGGTTCACCACGGTCTCGTTCGCAAGCGAGGCGACGAGTTCGTCCAGGAGGCAGGGCAGGCTGGCATGGTCATCTGCAGCTTCGCGCTCCTGCACCGTGATCAAGAAGCGCTCGCGCGCGTGCCGTGGTCCGGAATAGTGCTGGACGAGGCGCAGAACATCAAGAATCCAGAGACCAAGCAGTCGAAGGCCGCGCGGAGCCTCCGGGCCGGCTGGCGCATCGCCCTCACCGGCACACCCGTCGAGAATCACGTGGGCGATCTCTGGGCGATCATGGAGTTCCTCAACCCCGGTATCCTGGGCGGCCAGACGGAGTTCCGGCGCCGATTCTTTGTGCCCATCCAGGCCAACCGGGACCAGCAAGCCATTGAGCAGCTTCATCGGCTCACCGGCCCCTTCATTCTCCGCCGGCTGAAGACCGATCGAACCATCATCGCCGACCTGCCGGAGAAGATGGAGATGAAGACTTTCTGCACACTCACCCGCGAGCAGGCATCGCTCTACGAGGCGGTCGTGAACGAGGCAACGAAGGACATTGATGGGGCGGACGGCATTCAGCGAAAGGGCGTAATTCTGGCGACTCTTTCGAAGCTGAAGCAGGTCTGCAACCATCCCGCCCAGTTCCTGAAGGATAATTCTCAGATTCCGGGCCGCTCCGGAAAGCTCGCGCGGCTGACAGAGATGATGGAGGAGGTCCTAGCGGCCGGTGAGAAGGCTCTCATCTTTTCGCAGTTCGCCGAGATGGGCCAGATCATCCGTCGCCACCTCGAGGATGTGTTCGGCCGGGAGGCGCTCTTCCTGCATGGCGGTGTTGTGCGCAAAGAGAGGGAGTGGATGGTGGAGCGCTTCCAGGGAGACGGGCAGCAGACGCCCTTCTTTATCCTTTCGCTGAAAGCAGGAGGCGTGGGTTTGAACCTTACGGCGGCTAACCACGTCTTCCACTTCGACCGCTGGTGGAATCCCGCCGTGGAAAACCAGGCCACTGACAGGGCGTACCGAATCGGCCAAACGAGGAACGTTCAGGTACACAAGTTTGTCTGTGCCGGCACGCTGGAGGAGAAAATCGACGCGATGATCGAGGCCAAGAAGGAGCTCGCGGAGCGCGTCGTCGGAACCGGTGAGAACTGGATCACTAATCTGTCCACAGCACAGCTTAGGGAGCTCTTCACGCTGAGCCATGAAGCTGTTGCGGAATAGACGGCAGTTGGAGGTTATGTATGGGATGGAGGGAGTACGAGCCGTCTCGGCCAAGGGCCGTGAAGGGCGGGATCAAAGCGCAGAATGTACGCGGCGCTACTTGGTGGGGAAAGCGGTGGATTGATACGCTCGACTCGTTCGGTCTTGGCGCACGTCTCAGCCGCGGCCGCACCTACGCGAGGCAGGGGAAGGTGACGAGCATTGAGGTGGCGGCCGGCAAGGTAAAGGCGAAGGTGCAGGGCTCTCGCTCAAAGCCCTACGCGGTGAGCGTTGACGTGCGCATCCTGTCTGCTGACGAATGGGACCACGTGCGGGAGGCGATCCGCGAACAGCCCATCCTGGCCGCCAAGCTGCTCGCCGACGAGATGCCGCAGGAGATCGAGAACGTGTTTCAGGACGCAGGCTCAACGTTGTTCCCGAAGACAGCGAATGACCTTCGGACCGATTGCTCGTGCCCGGACTGGTCGAATCCGTGCAAGCACGTCGCAGCCGTCTATATCCTCCTGGGCGAAGAATTCGACCGAGATCCGTTCCTCATATTCCGCCTGCGAGGCATGGAGCGCGCTGAGTTGTTGGAGGGCCTCACAGAAACTGACCCGGAAAACGAATCTGTCACCGCGCCGCCGGAGCCGCTGCCTGCGAATCCGGCGGTTTACTGGAACGGGGTTCCAACCGCACCAGGAGTGGCAAGTCCGTATGGTGACGTGCGAAAGCCCCCGGTCACCGCGCCCCTCCTAAAGCGACTTGGCCGGTTCCCGTTCTGGCGCGCCGAGGAGACGCTTGTGGACGCGCTCTCACCGGTATACGATGCGGCTTCGGCCAATGCTGCTGAAGCCTTCCTCGGGGACGGGCGTGCGACAGATCGCCGATGATGGCGCATTCGAGCAGCCCAGGCGACACATGGTGCTGGAGCCGGCGCCGCCACCTGTTGACGACGCAGCGGTTTCTCACCCGATCGGCACAAGAGGTTTCGGCTTGCCAATCAGGGACGAAGCAGCGATCCGTCTTTTCGAACTTCGAACGGCAGCCGAAGTCGGTCAGTGTAGTTGCGGCTCAGCATCGTAGTGGCTCGCACTCAAGCCGCTCGGGCACCAGACCGAGCAGCTTTTTTCGTTCGCCATGTCGCCGCAGGAGGGGTTTCAACACTCAGATAGAATCACTCCATGTTCGCAACCGTTAAGCACCTAGAGTTTGCGGCGGCAAAACACCCGAGATTGGCGGCCTGTCGTTTCAGGGTTCCGTCAGGGCGTGACATTACGATGGGAGTGGATCAGCGCGCAGCAGGGTCAAACCGATCTGCGTTAACGTGCCGTTTCCAGGAGTCGGAATGAATAACCTCTGGCGCGTAACATTGCTTGGCAGTCTTGAGGCCCGGTGCGGGGAGAAGGCATTCACCCGTTTCAAGAGCCAGAAGGTCGCATCTCTCTTCTCCTACTTGGCCTTCCACCTGCGTCACGCTCATTCCCGCGAGATTCTCATCGAGATGCTGTGGCCCGAGAGCGACGCGCTCACGCTGCGCAACAGCCTCTCAGTCGCCCTCTCCAGCCTCCGCAATCAGTTCGAGCCGCCTGGGGTGCCGCAGGGAACCGTGATCCGGGCGGACCGCTTTAGTGTGGGTCTGAATCCTTCCACCGTCACCACCGATGTCGCGGAATTCGAAACGGCGATCAAGGCGTCCGCGAAGGCCGGGAGTACTTTGGAACGCGCACAGTACCTGAGCAAAGCGGTGGAACTCTACCAGGGGCCGCTACTGCCCGGTTTTTACGAGGATTGGATTTCGGTCGAACAAGAACGGTTGAATGGGCTGTTCTTCGATTCCGTCCTCGCGTTGGTGAACCACCTTGAGGAAATCGGCGACACGCACTCAGCGCTCACACATGCCCGTCACGCGGCATCTATCGATCCGCTTAGAGAAGAGAGCCAGGAGATTCTGATCCGCCTTCTGGACGCGGATGGCCAATCCGGAGCCGCGCTCCGTCACTACAAGGAGTCCCAACGGCTGCTGGCCGAGGAGGTGGGCGGGGAGCCTTCTCCAAGGCTTCGGTCGCTGGTCAGCCAGATCGAGAGCAGATCAGGGACTGCCGCGCCGGATTCCGGGGAACCTCCCAGAAAACGCGCCCGCAAGTCAGCCGGTTCACCACTTCTGAGCCGCAGGCCGGCAACCATCACCTTCCTCATGACCGACATAGAGGGCAGCAAGCGACTGTTCCAAACCGCCCCGGAGGAGTACTTGGCGGCCAGGGAACGCCACCACCTGCTGATTCGGCAAGAGGTCTTGCGGCAGGGCGGTCAGGAGGTACAGGAAACGGGAGATGGCTTTGTGATGGCGTTTACCACCGCCAGCAGCGCACTCTCTTGTGCAGTCGCGGCCCAGCAGGCGCTGGCGTCAGAGACCTGGCCCGATGGAGTGGCTTCTATAAGAGTCCGCATGGTGCTGCACTCCGGAGACGTCAGCCAATCGGGCGAAGAAGGTCGGTATCACGGAATCGCGCTACAGCAAGCAACCCGAATGCTCACCGCGGCGCATGGGGGCCAGATCATTGCCTCTGATTCCACGACTTCCCTCGCATCCGGTCGGAACGAGGGTGGAATTCGGCTTGTGGATCTGGGGGTCTGGCGGCTGCGGGATATACCAGAGGCTCGGAGGCTGTTTCAGGTTGAGTATCCAGGAATGCCTCAAACGGATTTTGGTCCGCTTGCCGCGGATTCGGGACACAGGCCGAACGTGCCTCCACGATTTACGCGCTTTTTCGGTCGACTCGAAGAGATAGCGCAGCTGCGAGAGATGCTTCGCTCGTATTCCGTTCGGCTCGTCACCATAACGGGCCCCGCAGGGAACGGAAAGTCGCGACTCTCAGTGGAAGTGGCGGAGCAGCTGGCGGACTCGTTTGCCGGCGCCGTCTATTTCGTGCCGCTCGCGGACCTTCGTGACCCGGCCCACATTGCCGGAGCGATTCTAGATAGCCTGGACGTCGTCCGTTCCCCACAGAAAGAGCCTCTGGAGCAGGCAGTGGAAGCGCTCTCGGAGAAGCCGACGCTTCTCGTACTGGATAACCTTGAGCATCTGCTGGAGGGCGGGACCGACGTGGTGCGGACGCTCCTTTCCGGCGTTCCTGAGCTAAAGGTACTCACCACTTCGCGGCAGCTTCTAGGTCTCTCGGCCGAGCGCGGATTCTCTCTCCCACCGCTGCCGGTGCCGGGAACGGAGGAGACTCCCGAAGAGCTCTCGCTGTATGACAGCGTGCAGCTATTTATCGACCGGGCGCAGCAGGTTATCCCCTACTTCCAGGTCAACAACGCCAATGCGGCGGCCGTTGCGGCTCTGGTGGGCGGACTCGAGGGTATCCCGCTCGCTATAGAGCTCGCAGCTGCCAGAGTACAGGTCCTCACTCCAACTCAGATGCTTGCGCAGCTCTCGCACCGGTTCGACTTTCTGGCTACCCGCAAGAGAGATGTCTCCGAACGGCAGAGGACCCTGCGCGGTGCGGTGGAGTGGAGCTATCGGCTTCTGCCACCCGAGCTCCAGCGCTTTTTCTCGCGCTTATCGGTCTTCCGTGGAGGCTGGAGCATTGAGGCGGCTGCGCAGGTGTGCGAGGAGCCGCTCGCCTTAGACTATCTGGAGCAACTACGGGAGTGCTCGCTAGTACTGTCTAGCGAGACGGAAGCCGGGGCGTTCCGATTCCGGATGTTGGAAACGCTGCGCCAGTACGGTCAAGAGCGGCTTGCTGCTCTGAGAGAGGGAGAGGCCATCAACGACCGGCACCTCTCCTACTATCTCAAGCTCACAAAGCCTAACCGCGAAATCTTGCACGGTAAGGAACAGAAGCGTTTTTTGGAGACCCTTGACTCCGAGAACGATAATCTTCGGGCGGCGCTGGCGTGGTCCTCTTCCGGCGGAGCGGATGCCATTTCCTGTATGCTTCTCGCCGGGGCTCTCGCGCGGTTCTGGCGAATTCGCGGTTACTTCAGAGAGGGACGAGAATGGTGCGCTGGCGCTTTGCGACTGGGAGAAATCGCTCATAAGCAATCCAATGCAAGCGGAGAGTTGGCTGATCAAACGATCGAGTTTGACCGAGCGCGGGGCCATACGTTCCACGGAGCGGGCATTCTAGCTTTCGAGCAGGGTGAATTTGCAGAGGCCCGAGAGCTGCATGAACAAGCACTGACCGTCTGGCGAAATCTCGGGGACAGGGAAGGCGTTGCCACGTCGCTCAACTTTCTCGGTGCAGCGTCTCGAATGCAGGGAGACTTCGTGCAAGCCTATGCACTTTTTGACGAGAGCCTGATAATTGCGCGGGAAGTGGGCGACCGGGAGATACAGGCGCTCGTCCTGAACAATCTAGGGTTGGCGGCCGACGTACAGGGAGACTATGCGCAGGCACAGGTTTACCACGAAGAGAACCTACAGATCCGAAGGGAGCTTGGTGACCGTGAAAATGCGTGCGGCACGCTCAACAATCTAGGAATACTCGCACTGGAGCAAGGCCAGTCTTCGCGAGCGCGCACGCTGTTCGAAGAAAGTTTGGCCTTCATGCGGGAGATCGGTAATCGTCCGTGGCAGTCGAGTGTCTTGACCAACCTTGGTATGACTGCAATCGAGCAAGGTGAGCTTGGCGAGGCACGCGTGTTTCTCGAAGAAGGTCTTGCGCTGGACCTGGAGACCGGTAGCAGAATCTCGCAGTCGGTCAATCTCAACAACCTCGGATTGATCGCCAAAGCTCAGGGGGAATACGCCAGAGCACGTACGTTGTTTGAACAGAGCTTGGCCATCAAACGCGATCTTGCCGAAAAACCGGGCATCGGTATATGCTTGCTTCACCTCGGATGTCTCGCCCTGGATCAAGCAGACTACGGTCATGCACGGTTCCTCCTGGTTGATTGCCTTCGCCTCTTGCGCGAAGTGGGAGACAGACTAGTCGGAGTCGGGGCTCTCGAGTCGGTCGCCAGGCTATCACTTGCGCAACAGGACTCCCAGTCTGCTGCGCGACTATTTGGCGCAGCGGAGGCGCTCCGCGAGCATCTGGGAGCGCCGATTCCGCCGATTGAACGTGAGAAACTGACACAGGCGGCGGTGAGTTTACGCGAAGCGATGGACGAAGAATCATACACTGCGGCGTGGACACAGGGCCGAGCTATGAGCTGGGAAGAGGCTGTAGAGTACGCGCTCGAGTGACAAGTGAGCGGTGGTGGTAGTACGGGCAGCAGGTATGTCGCCTCCTACCCGTACTTTTTTGACTCTTTTTTTGGCCGGAGCATCCATTTCAGGGTTCCGTCAGGGTTGCTCGCTAAACTCTCTCCAACACCTACCCCGCAATCCCGCGAGGTGGAAACAAGAGGAGAGAGACCATGAGCAGATTTAAGCTGATGTTGGCAGGAACCGTCGTCGCCAGTGTAGTCGGACTAATCGCATTGAGGGTCGCCTGGGCGACGCCCAGCCTGGGGCTCAGCACCACTATCATCGCGGGGCCGACGCGGTTGGAGGAAATCCACAGCCACAGCAAGAGCGACATCAACAATGTCGAAATCAAGACCAAAGGCTCTTCGGACGTATATGTGGTGTACAACACTCTCGTACCGGGTGGGCACACCGGCTGGCACTCTCACCCTGGCCCGTCCATCATCTCGGTCAAATCCGGCACGGCAACCGAGTATCACAGCGATGATCCCAGCACGCCGAATGTCCACCCTGCGGGCACTTGCTTCGTGGATGATGGTGAAGGTGGGCACATCGTCCGCAACGAAGGAGCCACAAACTTGGAGCTGGTCGCTTTCCAGATTCTTCCGAGGGGCGCAACGAGGCGGATCGACCAGCCGGCTCCGTAGCGCAATGCCTCCAAAGTCTCCCGTCCGGAACACTTCGCGAGGTTCCGGGCGGGCATTCCGGATACGACCCCGGTGGCCGATCGGATTCTCTGGTCGACGTCTTAGGCGAGAGGCTGCCAAACAATTTCTGGGTTCCGATATAGTTTGCCTGTCGAGAGCCGCTATCAGTTGCGCCCTGAAGCACACCACAAGAAAACGAGGACTACCATGAAACATCGATTTCTGATTCTGTTCGTGATGGCATTGGCCGCACTAGGCCCTGCCGTTGTTTCCGCGCAAGCCCAGGGAGGAAGAGGAATCGCCAATTCACGGATGCGTCCCGACTTCTCTCCCGGGGAGTACTTTGTTGGATTCCGCGCTGGAGTCTCCCACGAGAATATTGCCGCCATACGACGTCTGGGAGCGCAACTGAAATCAAGGTTTCCGGGAGTAAAAGCAGTGGCCATTAAAGGGGCGAGTAACGCGGTCGCTCAGGCGATAGCCCGGAATCCGCGCGTAGCATACGTGGAGCGCGTACCGATGAGATACACTCTCGGTTTGGAAGACGAGCAGCTCGTCCCCGCCCTGAACAACGGACTGTACGGGCTCATCACCACGCGCGCCACAGAGACCCACTCCCGAGGGATTACTGGGGCTGGAATCAATGTGGGCGTTGCGGACACCGGCGTAGACTACAACCATCCGGACATCGCGCCCAACTATCGCGGCGGTATCGATACGATTTGGGGCGACAACGATCCCATCTTCGAGTTCGCCTTTGACGAAGATTGGAATGAGTGGGTGACGGAGACGCACGGCACGCATGTCGCGGGGACGATCCTCGCTGCAAACAACACAAGGGGAGTTCTGGGCGCCGCCTATTCGGCGAACCTCTATCACGCCCGCGTACTGGATATGTGGGGTGGAACCGTCGAAACGGTTATGGCCGGAGTGCGATGGCTCGTGGAGGAGGCTAACTGCAAGGTAGTCAATCTCAGTCTAGGGGGCGCGGCTCCTTCTACCACCGAGCAGCTCTTCTTTGAGGAGATGCGCAGCAAAGGAGCCTTGATCGTTTGCGCCGCGGGGAATGACGGAGGCGCAGCTCTCATCTATCCGGCCGGTTACCCAACGAATATTGCTGTGGGGGCGGTGGACGCCAACAACGCCCATGCGTCGTGGTCCAACACTGGAACGGGGCTCGACATTTCGGCGCCGGGAGTGAGCGTTCTGTCTTCGGTTCCTGACACCTGGGGGATGATCGAGAGTTATGTACGGACCACGCAGACGTTCTCGTCCATCTCCTTTTGGGGTGCGTCGACCACCCAAGGAATCACGGGAATAATCGTGGACTGCGGGCGAGGGTTTGCGGGGCAGTTTCCACCTGCCGTTGCCGGGAATATAGCGCTCATCCAGCGGGGCGACGCCACCTTCGTGGATAAAGTGACGAACGCCATGAACGCCGGCGCTACGGCCGTTGTCATGTACAACAACGCTCCTGGGAACTTCGAAGGGGTTTTGGAGGGCACTTTGCCGTATTGGATACCCTCCGTATCAGTGTCCGACACGGACGGCGCGATTCTTCTTGGTCAGGCAGGCTCGAGCACAACCGTACGGGCATGGCCTATCGCATGGGACATCTACTCCGGTACATCCATGGCAGCGCCGCACGTTACCGGGGCGCTCGCGCTGGCTTGGTCGGCGAATCCGTCCCTGTCCAATACTGCGGTGGAGAACTGCCTTTTCACTACCGCCAGGGACCTGGGCGCTGTAGGGTACGATACCACGTTCGGGCGCGGACTGGTAGACGCATACGCAGCCGTTGTGGCGGCGGAGGGCGGCATCCCACCACCCCCTGCTGCTCCGACCAATCTGACCGCCACGGCGAGCAACGCGCAGGTGTCGCTCTCGTGGAGTGCGAGCGCCTCGGCCGACTACTACAACGTGCAGCGGGCCACGGTGCCCGGCGGACCCTATCTGATCGTGGGCCAGGTGGTTGGGACAGGCTTCACCGATACCGGCCTGACGAACGGAGTCACCTACTACTACGTGGTCGCCGCCGTAAGCTTAGGGGGAGTGAGCCCCAACTCCAGCGAGGTGAGCGCCACTCCCACCGCACCGCCTCCACTCGCAGCGCCAACGAAGCTGACCGCCACGGCGGCGAAGGCGAAGGTGACACTCAAGTGGATACAGTCTGTCAGCTCCGGGGTGACGCAGAACCGGATATACCGGTCCACCACCACAGGCAGTGGGTACACACTCCGGGCGACGATCACTGCCGGGACGTCGTTCATCGACACGAGCGTCACCTCGGGCGTGACCTACTACTACAGAGTGACGGCAGTGAGAAGCAGCGGGCAGGAGAGCGCCTACTCTAGCCAGGCATCGGCAAAGCCACGGTAAGTAGTGAAGTGATCCTATGCCAGTCCGACCCCTTGGTTCGAATTGGCATAGGATCGAACGTTTCGAAGCGGTGACAGCCATTCTGTGTGATGCGTGCATGGCAGCTTGCAGGAATTCAACGCGGAACGAACCAGCGTTCCGCCTTCTCGATCCTCGAATGCGAGCCGAACACGGTCAGGATCACTGTAACTTAACCTCGCAGGGGCTTGCATGACCAATTGATGCCGCGAATCATAAGTCGATCAGCGGCATTGATGTCTCACATGGCGTTGGTCGTGCCTTCGGCCCCGCTGCGTTTACTCACGCGCCAATTCTGCCTCTGCCGGCCACATAATGGGCGGGATTGCCACAGGCCGCCTTTTGGTGGCGCTTGGGTCAGCCGGGTCCACCGCCGAAGTGCGCTGGACATCGCGAGGGCTGAAGACTTACTTCGATGACTCTGCCGTCCAGAGTAGCCATGCGTTCGGCTTCGACGGCAACATCCTCCGCGCACATCCGTTCACAGGATTCTGGTCCTCCAGACGTGAATACACTCTTGTACGGTTAACTGCATCCCGCCCGAGGCCCGCAGCTATGACTCCGCTCAGATTCCGCCAGGTACACCTCGACTACCACACCTCTGAACAGATCCCAGGCATAGGCTCTGAGTTCAACGCGGATGAGTTCGGCGAGACGCTAGAGCGCGCGCACGTCAACTCCGTCACCCTCTTCAGCCGCTGCCACCACGGGATGATCTACCACGACACTCGGTTCCCGGCGAAGCACCCGCACCTCACCTGCAACCTCCTTCCGCTCCAAGTCGAGGCCTGCCACAAGCGCGACATCAGGTGCCCGATCTACGTCACGGTTGGCTGGGACGAATACATCGCGCGAACCCACCCGGAGTGGCTGCAAATCGACGAGACCGGCAAGTGCCACGGACCCGGACCGCTCAAAGCCGGCTGGCGGACGCTTTGCTTTGCCTCGCCGTATATCGACTATGTGATCGAGCAGACCGAAGAGGTGCTTGAGATGCTCGGCGACGAGGTGGACGGCTTCTTCTTCGACATCATCCACGAGTGGGCGGGCCACAGCACATGGTGCATGGCGGAGTACAAGCGGCTGGGTATGGACCCTGCGGACCCACGCCACCAAAAGGAGCTTGAGCGCATACTTCTGGACCGCTACAAGGAGCGCATCACCGCAGTAGTACGCAAGAGGCGGCCCGACGCGACCATTTTCCACAACTCCGGACACGTCTACCCAAACTGGCGACCCGTGCTGCACACCTACAGCCATCTCGAGATCGAGTCGCTGCCCACCGGCGGCTGGGGCTATGCCCACTTCCCCACGGCGATGCGCTACGCTCGCACGCTCGGACACGACTGCCTGGGGATGACGGGCAAGTTCGCCAAGACTTGGGGGCATTTCAACAGCTATCGGCCCACGGCCGCGCTGGAGTACGAGTGCTTCCACATGCTCGCGCTGGGCGCAAAGTGCAGCATTGGTGACCAGCTTCACCCCGGCGGAAGGCTGGACCGGTACACCTACGAGCAGATCGGCAAGGTCTATGCTCAGGTGGAGGCGAAGGAGCCCTGGTGCGAGGACGCAGCGCCCATCACCGAGATCGGCGTCTTCAACATCGAGGCGATTGGCCGCGAGGAGGGCCGCGTAGACCCTGCGGCGCTCGGCGCGATGCGCATGCTCACGGCGGGCAGATACCAGTTTGACTATGTGGACCAGGAGTCGGACTGGACCGCCTATCGACTCATCATTCTGCCGGACAAGGTGCTGCTGGACGAGCCGCTTGCCGCGAAGCTGGATGCCTACGTTGCCCAAGGAGGCAGCCTACTCGCCACCTTCGAATCCGGACTCAACTGGGCCAAGACCGAGTTCGCAGCGCGTTGCCTGCCACTGACTGCAGCAGGAGAACTCCCATTCAAGCCGGATTTTATCGTGGCAACGGACGGGCTCGCAACGCAGTGGACCGACACACCGGTGGTCGCCTACGAGCGAGGTTTGCGCGTCCGGCCGAAGGGTGAGACCGAGACACTCGCCTCCATCCGCGAACCGTACTTTGAGCGGACGTATGCGCACTTCTGCAGCCACCATCACACGCCGCCCGCGGGCGTGAGCGCAGACTCCGCCATCGTCGAAATGGGACCGGTGATCTATTGCGCTCACCCTCTCTTCGGCATGTACGCGGCGCATGGCATGGCTGCCTACAAGGACCTCGTCCTGGGCGCCATCCGTCGGCTCTTGCCGGATCCGCTCGTACAGTGCGAAGCGCCGTCGAGCCTGCTCATTACCCTGAACCGCCAGCCGAGGCAGAATCGGACAGTGGCGCACCTTCTCCATTACATTCCGGAGCGCAAGACTTTGGACTGCGACACCGTGGAAGACGTGATTCCACTGCATAATGTGATGGTTCGGTTTCGTACGCCCCCGCCGAGCCGCGTCACCCTTGAGCCCGGGGGCACGGAGATTAAGTTTCAACTCGACGGAGAACACGTCGACGTTCATGTACCCGTTGTGAACGGCCACGCAATGGTCGTTCTGCAAGACTAAGAAACCCACAAAAGGAGCAACACCACCATGAAGCTGGGCGCCAATTCGGTTCTGTTTGGCGGATACGATATGGAGACCGCGTTCCGATGCATTGCGATGGCCGGCTATGACGGCATCGAGCTTTCCGCCATCGACGGCATGAGCGAGCACTTGGTCATCGACCGCTGGCGAGAGGTCGGCCCCGAGATCAAGAGGCTCTCTGCCGAATACGAGCTTCCGCTGCTGGCCATGGAGCAGCCCTCGCAGGACCCAGCGAAGATGGAAGCAGCGTTCCAGGCGGCTGTCGAGATTGGCATTCCCATCGTCAACTGCGGCCCAGGCGGCAAGTCGGACGACGAAGAGAGCCTGGTTCAGTCTATCGACTCCCTGGGCAAGCTTGCGGACATGGCCGCCAAGTATGGCGTCACGCTCTGCGTGAAGGCGCACGTGGGCCAGAGCGTCTACAACACGCCCACCACGCTCCGTGCAATGGCCGCCATCTCGTCGCCCGCATTCGGCATCGACATGGACCCCTCGCACATCTACCGCGCGAACGAGAACCCGGTGGAGGCGATTGCTGCGGTCATTTCGCGCGTCAAGCACGTCCACATTCGCGACTGCAAAGGCCGCCAGCAGGGACCAGGCAAGCCGGAAGACCAGGCCAACGGACGCGGCGACATCGACCTTGTGGGCTACATTCGCGTGCTGCACGAGAACGGCTACGACGGTCCGCTGAACCTCGAGGTCATCGGCGCGAAAGAGTACAAGGTGGAGCAGGTATGCACCATCGCGGCAGAAGCTAAGGGGCACATGCAGGCCTGCCTGCAAGCGTGCGGGGCGAGGTAGCTCCCGCTCCGTGGATATCCGTACATCGATCCGCTGATAGTGCGGTTCGCAACGCTGGATCGGAGCAGCACGGGCCAGATCAGCCGGCTCGTGCGTAGCTTCAGCCGCGCCACGGCTGCATCGAGCAGAAAGTTGATGCAATAGAACGAAGAACGAATGACAGAGTATGCATCCTCGACCGCATGCCAAATCGAGGTGGGCGTCGGGGGTTGGACGGAACTATTAGCGAATGAAAGGACGGAACAATGAGCAATCGATGGATTCCTGTGCTAGTTGGAGCCTCGGCGCTGGTTATTGCGAGCGTAACCTCTGGTTGCGGCAGCAGCAAGTCTAATAGGATCGCCAGCGTCTTCTCGGCCACTGGTGACATTACGGCCCGGGTGAATGAATACCGGTCCGCTCTGGGAGAGCCAAACAATGGCAGCACGTCCGGCCCTCTGACTTCGGGTCGGCGCGAGATTAACTGGGATGGAGTCCCGGATGATAAGGCCTCCCCCAACTTCCTTCCTGGGGACTTCTTTCGCCCTCGCGGCGCACTCTTCACCGCGCCAGGAGGAACCGGGGTTCAGGTCAGCGCCGACAGCGCAAATCCGGCGAGCGCCGCACCGCGATTCGGGAATCTCAACGCAGCGTACGCCAGCAGCTTCACCACCTTCAGCGCCGAGAGGCTCTTCTCCCCTATCGACAGCAACGTCGTAGACATGACGTTCACCGTGCCCGGCACGTCGACGCCCGCAGTCGTTCGTGGCTTCGGTGCAGTGTACACCGACGTAGACGTTGGAAGCGCTTCCTTCGAGTATTTCGATAAGGACGGCGTGTCGCTGGGCCGCTTTACGATTCCGGCGAACAACAATGGCTTGTCGTTCCTCGGCGTCTCTTTCCCCACCGCCGTCGTGGCGCGCGTGCGGATCGTGTATGGCAACCAAGCACTTGGCCCGGATGAGAGCGCCACAGTGGATGTGGCCGTGATGGACGACTTCATCTTCGGAGAGCCGCAAGCGATCGGACCGTAGGTCAGGACAATTGCGCCCGCTGCGCGCAATGACCGCCATCTCGTCTCCCTCATTCGGCATCGACATGGACCCCTCGCACATCTACCGCGCGAACGAGAACCCGGTGGAGGCCATCGCCGCCGTGATCTCGCGGGTCAAACACGTGCACATCCGCGACTGCAAGGGCCGCCAGCAGGGACCCGGAAAGCCGGAAGACCAGGCAAACGGCCGGGGCGACATCGACCTCGTGGGCTACATCCGAGTTTTGCACGAGAACGGTTACGACGGCCCGCTGAACCTCGAGGTCATCGGCGCGAAGGAGTATAAGCTGGAGCAGGTATGCACCATCGCGGCAGAAGCTAAGGGGCATATGCAAGCATGCCTGCAAGCGTGTGGGGCGAGGTAGGAAGCGCCTGGGGCGGCACAGGTCGGCGCCTCTCTTTCAGCATTTGCGAGGACTGGAGCGAGAGGAGTGGTCCATCACCCCTTCGACTACGGTCCTTCGACGCTGCCACGGTGGGGCCGTGGCAGGCTCAGGATAAGCGGAATTGCCGCGTACGGGGTGAGCGGGTTGGTGGGCTGACGAGCGCTCAGGATGCACGGGGAAGATTGATAGCTTGGTGGCGGGGTTGGTTGGGTTATGAGTTGCACGTCAACAGTAGAGGACATAATAACGCCCCCGCCTTGCGGCGAGGGCGTCGGGCAAGCGATGCTATCGCTTGCGGTGTTGGGCTTATTATAGGGTTCCCTTGGCATGCTGTCAAGGGCGTGAGGCAGCAATGCGTGACTCGCAGTCGATTGCAAACCGCGTGATAGCCTATGTGGACGGGTTCAACCTCTACTTCGGGCTGAAGGAGAGCGGCTGGCGGCGCTACTACTGGCTCGATATCCATGCTCTTGTAGCTAATATCCTGCCACCTGGTTCTTCGCTCCTGGACGTTAAGTATTTCACTGCGCGCGTTGATGCGCCGGAAGGCAAGCGGGTCCGACAGAACACCTATCTAGAGGCGCTTCAGGCCGCGACGGCGTGCAAGACGGTCTTTGGCAAATACCAACCGGAACTGACACATTGCTCGCACTGTGGCGGCGAGACCCGCATACCCAAAGAGAAGATGACGGACGTGAACATCGCCGTGGAGATGATGGCAGATGCCTTCGATGACCGTTTCGACACGGCGATGCTGGTTTCGGGCGACAGCGACCTTACGCCTCCGGTTCGGCACATTCGACATCGCTTTCCGGGCAAGCGCGTTGTGGTCGCATTCCCACCGAAACGCCACTCTATCGAGCTGGAGCGCGCTTCATCTGGGAGTTTCGTCATTGCCCGATCTCGGCTGCGCGACAGCCAATTGCCCGACGCCATCGCAAAACCGGACGGCTACATTCTCAGGCGTCCGGAGCGCTGGCGCTAGCAAAGAGTCTGGTGTCAAGCTCAGCGCGAACGAAGAGCAGCGGCAAGGCGCAGCGATCTCCTCCCTGGCGGAGAAGTGCCTGGAAGCGAGGTGGGGCGTGCAAGGGGTGGTCCTTCGACTCTGAGACGGCGTGCGAGCTTAGCTGCGCTCAATGTGTACAGTGCGTTCTCGGCGCTCGGCGCGCAATCACGGAACGGCGCAGGACGGGGCCTGCACCCTACTTTAGGTCGCGATGTAGCTGGGTCGCGGCGTAGTGACCGTGTAGGGCCGCGGCGTCGTCGCAGCCGTTGTAAATATCCCTTGCCGTGGCGGGCAGGACGCACGTGCCACTGTAAACGTACTGGTCGCTCGTGCTGCGCCGTAACCCGACCTTCAAGCCCTAGTGCTTCACCCTCGCCCAATACTTCGCGAAGTCGAACTTCGGAGAGTTTTCGGGGTTGTGGCACGAGATGCACCCGTCGCTTCCCACCTTCTGCAGGGGCGTCTTCGGGTTCTTCACATGCCGAGCGGCGGGTCCGTGGCAGCTTTCGCAGCCTACGTCCTTAAGGTGAGGCGTCTTCGCCATGCTCGTGAATCCACTCGTGCGATCCAGTCCCACCACGTGGCAAGACATGCACTCCGGATCTAAGTCGTGCTTCTCGGCGACCAGCGTGGCGTGCGCGCGTGCGTGGCCGGACGCGCTCCACGCCTTCTGCGCCGACGAATGGCACGGTGCACAAGACTTTGTGCCCGCGAAAGTGTCGCCATTCGCGGCAGGAAGCTTCGGAACCTTGCCCAGCAGGTCCTCCGCGGTTACGCGGCCAAGGTAGGCTGCCTTCATCCGCAGGATCGCCGGATCATCCGTGAACTCAGGCCCGAGCGAAGTGTACTCAACATTGGGCTTTGCCGTGGTCGAGGCGAACGTTGCCTGCCCCACGTGCTTACCGTCCTGCCCGCTGCACACAAGCGCGGCGCCGCCCGCGTGAAGCGCGTCCGTGGGGTGGTCTCCCTCGTGAGCAGCTATCACCAGCCTGAAGTGAGGAAACCTCGTGGCGAGCGCCTCCGCCTCGGCCAGCGGACCATGATAAAGGAGGATCCGCAGTTCTCCAGCAGCGACCAGTGCAGCGTCCATCTGCTCGAGGCGCTGCGCCGGAGGCTCCAGCTTGCAATCCGGATCCGCGGCAGCCACTGCATCGGCGAACTGCTCCGAAAGCAGGCCCGTCACCACGACTTTTGCGCCCTTGCCGCCAAGAGCGCGCGATAGGACCGACCACTCCTTGAATACCGGTGAGCCGTCGGCGCGGCGGAGGTTTGCGCACAGCATCGCACCCTTGAATCTGCTCTGAAGCGCCTCTAGGAAGGGCAGGCCGAACTGCAGGTCCTTCTCCCCGATGTTGACCGCATCGTACTCCAGCGAGCCCAGCATGTCCACAAGCGCTTCCGCCTTCATCTCGTCCTGCCGTCCGGCGCCTTGAGTGAGGTCGCCATTGTCCAGGCGAATCTGACTGCCGCTTCCAGCTTGTTTCTTGAGGAAGGCTGCTCTTCGGGGAATGCCGCCCAGCATCGGCTTCGTGCAGCCGCATGGCGTGAGATAACCGTTCTGCTCGGTGCTGAACGTCACCGTGAGCCCATCGGCAGGCTTGGGACCGGACCGCAAGCCCGTGCTTGCAGCCAGCGCGAGCGCCGGCAGGATAAGGACTGCCAGGAGTAAGCGCGTCATAAGCCGGATTACTTGCCTCCCGGAAGGACCGTGGCCTGAAGCATGACCGCAATGGTCGGCTGCTTGGGATCGTCTGTCTCAATCTGAATGGTTCGCTTAACCAAGCCCTCCGGCCAGCCTCCTCGGTAGATGATCACGAGTCGATATTGCGATCCCTCGCGTACCGCCTCTTGGCGAATTTCGAGGTTGCGGTCGTCACAAGTTGCACTCTTGACGCGAAACGTTCCGTCGCGCTTGGAGACGGTGACAATCTGGGTCATTGGAACCTGGTGCTGCGGACCAATGGCGCCGAAGTAGAGGCTCACCGGAGTCGTCACGATTCCCTTGTCGCACAGCACGGTTATTCGCGCCTGCGGCTCCCTCTTGGAGTTCGAGAACGCCGTGATGGCGAGGTTGGTCCGGCCCATTGGGGCGGCCTGGCTAACGGTGAGAGTGATGTTGTAGGCCGAGGGTCCGTCCGGCTCGATCTTAACATCGGCGAAAGGCGCGCTGGAGGCCACATGTGAAACTGTAACCGGGTCCGGCCCGTCGGTCGTAATCCTGAACTTCTGGACCGTGGGCCCATCGGATTGCAGCGCGAGAGTCTGCGTTGGAGCCGGGGTTATCACCAGAATCGGCTTCACGTTGACGGAGAGCCTCACGTCAGCGCTTGCAGCGCTCAGGTCATTGGATGTTATGTGGATCACCTTGATGGTGCGACCCTGGAAGGACGCAGTTCGCATGTCTGCCTCCACCTTGCCCATTCCGCCCGGTGGGATAACCTTGTCGTAGTTCGCAACTGTGCATCCGCACGACGGCTTTGCAACAATCTCGAGCGGCGCGTCGCCCGTGTTCCTCACAACCACGGAAAAGTGGGCATTGTCCCCTTTCCACACGTCTCCAGCATCTACCACTGCGGTATCGAACTTGATAATCGGTCGCGGAGTGTAGGCGGCCACGCGCTTCCGTGCGAGGTCCAGAAACTGCAGCCTTAGGCGCTGCAGGTCCTTGACCAACTTCACCTCACCGGCAGTCGGCAAAAGGACTGTGGCGCCATCGTGCAAATCGGGGCCCATTAGGTCAGCAGGTACCGCAGTTTGGGCCAGCCCCAGATAGCCGCCGATGGCCTGCCCGACGAGATGAGTAATCGACCCTGCCGTGTGAACCTTGCTCTGGCTGGGCACGCTGTGCGCAATATCGACTCGAGCGCCACGCCGCATCTGCAGAGGCGCTGCAGGCTGAGATGCGCTCGCTGGGTCGATGCACAGGGTCTTCTGCTCGCCGTCCACTACCTTGGTAATCCGGGAGACGAAGCGAACCACAACATCCGCGTCTGCCTCGGCTTGAGCCACCTTGAAGCTCGTCAGCCCGCCAAGCGCCCGACTCCAGCTATCCAGGGCGCTCTGCGCGGCCGAGAGATACTCCGCCTGCTGGGCAGCGGGAACCGTTCCCCACGAGAAGTAGACTCCGCACGACGAAGGAAGGAGCTGCGACTTCAGTGCTTCCCCGGCCAGGTCGAACTTTCCGTCCGAAATCATGATCGCCGCGCGAGTGAGGTTCACGCGATCCGTCGCGGCTATCTCCCTGGGGATCGGCGGCGCCTTGCGCGCGTCCGCGGCAAGCGCGACGGCAGCGCAGAATGGAAACAGGACACACATCGCCATTGCGATAAATCTTCGTAACATAAGGATTCCCCTTGTCGTGGTCACCGGCTCGTGGGCGCTCGCAATACCCCCAGGTTATTCCACAACCGCCAGCCGCTCTTGCGAACAGTATAACGCATCTGCAGGAATGGCTCGCACACACGCTGTAACCGGAACCGCCGCGGCCTTGCCGGTCCCGAAGAGGGTCAAGGGCAGTTGATCCACCCGCTCCGCTAGAGACACAGAGGCGCGGAGAAGGTCAACGGCCGAGGCAGTGCCGTTTTCGCGTGTTTAGCGCACCTCAAGATTCAAGAGCCGTTCCTCTGCGTTCTCCCCGTCCTCCGCGGTTCGATCTGGCCCTTGACCTTGACCTTTTCGCATGTTTCGCGTCATTCGTGGTTCAGTGCCGTTGTTGCCGTTCCTCTGCGTTCTCTCCGTCCGCCGCGGTTCAATCTGAGCCTTGCCCTTGCCGTTTTCGCATGTTTCGCGTCGTTCGCGGTTCAATGCCGTTGTTGCCCGTCCCCGGTCTCCTGTCTCCCGTTCAATAAACCGGTATTTTTACCAGGGTCGATCTGCAACAATTGGCACGCAATATGCAAGAGACCTATTTGACGCACTCAAGATCGCCGACGTGTCGGTCCCAGCGCGGCGACGCAATGAGTTCGAACCAGCTTCATCCAATATCAAGAAGTGCAAATTGAACGAGGAGAGATCAGAATGAAAAACGGTTACCTGTGGCTCACGCGCGCCTTAATGTTGTGCGCCGTGGCCGCCCTGCTCGGAGTATTCTCGACGGCAAATGCAGGGCGCGGGCAGTTCTCGCCCACCGTCACCACGGACAAGGCGGACTACGCCCCCCGGCGAGACCGCGATCATCACCGGCTCCGGCTGGCATGCGAATGAGACAGTAACCCTTCACATTACGCACATCTCCGGTGGCATTGAGGGCGGCGAGGGCCACGACGAGTGGAATGTG
The DNA here is from genome assembly GCA_009885735.1 of bacterium. GTDB lineage: Bacteria > Armatimonadota > Chthonomonadetes > Chthonomonadales > CAJBBX01 > VFKD01. Next base: position 1,389 of record VFKD01000084.1, on the reverse strand, counting down.
ATGACGGACGCCGAGGGCAACTTCTCCTCATCATGGTTCGTGAACCCGGATGACTCGGGAGGCGCACTCTTCCTCCTGACCGCGGACTGCGAGCACCCCGGGCCCGATCCTGAGCATCTGTACGCAGAGACGACGTTTACGGACTCTGTAAAGCTGAAGACAGTAAGCATCAACACCCAATGGCCAGACCCAGCCTGCGCCGGATCTACTGCCGACTATCTCGTTACAGTGGCTACGAACGGAAGCAATAGCACGACAACCGTCAGCTTAACGGCTATTGGTTTGCCAATGGGTGTTGTGGCATCCTTCAATCCTAGCACGCTCACGTTCTCAACAGACACTACCGACACTTCCAACTTGACGCTGACTATCCCGGGTTCACTTGCGGCAGGCACGTACCCGTTTACAGTGCAAGGTGTTGATAGCGATGGCACCACTAGGACGGCCTCAGCATTGCTGAAGGTAGCGACGTGCAATGTCGCTCCTATGATCAGTTGTCCCAGCGATATCATGGTGCCAGCGCCATCCGGAACATGCAGCGCTTCAGTGTTATTCGCGGCAACGGCAACCGGGACGCCGACACCAACGATTACGTACAAGATCGGCGCAACTACGATTACGTCGCCCCACACGTTCTCGGTCGGCATGACGACCGTGACGGCAACCGCGACGAACGGCGTGTCGCCAGTTGCTACTTGCTCGTTCATTGTAACGGTCAAGGACGTTACTCCGCCTACGATTGTTACGCCGGCGGCGAACATGACGGTTGAATGTGACGGCTCGGGTAACTCCGCTGCCCTCAATATGTGGCTGTCGACAAACGGAGGGGCGAGTGCCACCGACTGCACCGCCGTGACCTGGAGCAACAACTATACCGGCCTCTCGGACCTCTGTGGTGCGACCGGCGCTGCCACGGTGAAGTTCACTGCAACCGATGGTGGCGGCTACTCTGCATTCACAACCGCGACGTTCACGATTCAGGACACTATCGCACCTGTGATCGCCCCGGCTCCCGCTCCAGTCACGGTCCAGTGCGAAAGTGAGATTCCGACAGCCGGCACGCTCTCTGCGACCGACAACTGCAGCGGGTCTCTGACGGCCACAGCGACCGACGGGGCACCGGTAGGCAGCTATCCATGCAACTACACGATCCTGCGAAGTTGGAATGTGAGTGACGCTTGCGGGAACCCAGCGGTGGCGGTGACCCAATTGATCACTGTGAACGACACGACAAAGCCGATGATCAGCTGTCCTGCAGGTACCGAGGTGCAATGTTACAACCTAGTGCCTGCACCGGACATCACCGCGGTCACGGCCTCCGACAACTGTGGTGGCACGGTGACGGTGACCCATGAAGGTGACAGTGAGTCCAAGCCTGGTTCGTCTTGC
>VFKD01000531.1 GCA_009885735.1 bacterium | reverse complement strand
GGCCCGAGGGCTACTCCTGCCGTGGACGGCGGACTGGTCTATACCATGAGCCGCGAGGGCCTCGCCCTCTGCCTGAATGCAGCAACTGGCAAGCTCGTATGGCGGTATGATCTCACCCGAGGCGGCAAGACGGCGACGCCCCAGTGGAGCTATGCCGGATCGCCGCTTATTGATGGCAGCCTAGCGCTGTACAACGTAGGGACTGCGGGCACCGCGCTCAACAAGACGACCGGCAAACTCGTTTGGGCCTCCGGCGACGAGATGGCAGGCTACGCGTCTCCCGTTCCGTTCACCGCGGGAGGAAAGCGAGGAGTTGCGTTCTTCGTGGGTTGGGGCATCGTTGGGCTGAACCCTGCCGACGGCAAGCCGATGTGGCAGTATCCCTGGGATACGCGATTCGGCGTGAACGCGGCCGATCCCATCTTCATTGGCGACAGCGTCTTCATCTCGTCCGGCTACAACCGAGGAGCCGCGCTCCTAAGCGTTGCGGGCGGCAAAGCGAAGTCGGTATGGGAGAACCGCAATATGAAGAACCACTTCAATTCGTGCGTTCTTGTGAACGGCTTTCTGTACGGCAATGACGACAACACGTTGAAGTGCATTGACGCAAAGTCCGGCGCCGAGCGTTGGCAGCTTCGCGGCGGCCTAGGCAAGGGCGGCCTTATTGTTGCGGATGGCAAGCTCGTCTTCCTCACCGAGCGAGGAGAGCTCATCGTTGCCGCCGCGAACCCGTCCAAATACACGGAGATTGCCCGAGCGCAGGTGATGCGCGGAACGTGCTGGACCCAGCCTGCACTGGCGAACGGACAGGTCTATTGCCGAAGCCAGGAAGGCGAACTGGTGTGCCTGAGTCTGCGGTAGGCCACATGCGCTCGCACATGCGGCGCACCCGTTCGTCCTGAGCTGCGAGGTGACGAGCCGTCGAAGGATGAGCGGACTGATTGTGGACCCTTCGACTGCGCGGCGATGCGGTCCTTCGTTCCCGCTAACACCATGCGGGAATGACGGGCCTCGATACGGTCCTTCGACTGCTCGTCGGTGAGGCTGACGAGCGCTCAGGATGAGCGGGTCTTGGGATTTGGGTGCGATTAGCGCGAGGTAGTCTCACAGGGCGTTGTCCTGGTCTATTCCTGTTGTGCGCCTGCGGCGCGTCGTGCCGCAGCGAAGGGGCATCTCAATTACAGCCTGGGGCATCGCCCCAGGGAACACAATGCGTCGCGCCAACCTGCGCACCCTACGCACAAAGGCACCGGTTATGAAGGAACAACGAATGAAGCAAACCTTGCAGGCAGCCCTTGCGGCCTCAATCCTGTCTATCGGCATCTCAACCACAAGAGCCGACGTAAAGGGCTGGCTCGACTGGCGCGGCCCGCTTCAAACCGGCGTCTCCCTCGAGACGGGGCTCCCCAGTACGTGGGAGCCGGGCGGCGCGAACGACCTTTGGCACATCGACATCTCGGGCGGCGGGACCCCTATCGTCGCTGCAGGGAAGGTCTACGCTCTGGGCTACCAAGGCGCGGGACCAGACCTGCAGGAGGTACTTTTCTGCGCGAACGCCGAGACCGGAAAGATGCTCTGGCAGCACCGCTTCAACGACTTCCTGAGCGACATCACCTATGACCGGTATGCTATCGGAAGCCCAGCGGTGGACCCGCAGACCGGCAACGTCTACGCAACGACCTCGGCCGGCATGTTCTCGTGCTTCTCGGGCGACGGAAAGCTGCTGTGGCAGCACGCCCACATGGAGGCGCTAGGCCGGCTGACGTTCACGAATGGCCGAACCGGCAGCCCTGTAATTGAGAACGACCTCGTCATCATCCGCTATATCACCAGCAATTGGGGCGGAGAGGGCGCTGCGATGGACCGCCTGTATGCCTACGACAAGCGTTCCGGAAAGCTGGTCTGGGCCTCAAGCCCAGGAGTGGCGCCTAAGGACAACTCGTTTGCGCGGCCCTGGTTCGCGATGCGTGGGACGAAGAGGGTCTTGTATACGGGCGCAGGCGACGGCTCGCTCATCTGCGTGAATGCGCGTACCGGCGAGCCCATTTGGCGCTACCCAATCTCCGCCGGCGGACTAAACTCATCGGTAGTTCTCTACCGCAACACCCTGATAGCCGTTCATGCCGACGAGAATCTGGACTCCTCCGAGATAGGCCGCATGACCGCAATTCGGCTCGACGCAACTGCCACCAAGGCCGAAGTTGGCCCCCCGCAGCTCGACAAGTCGGCGGTAGCTTGGCACAACGACCTCTCGACGATCTCCAGCTCCCCCGTGCTGGTTGGAGATACTCTCTATCTGGTCAACAAGACCGGCCAGCTCTGCGCGGTGAATGCGGCGGACGGCACGGTCCTTTGGAAGCACAGACTGGGTCCAGATCAGCTTCACGCATCGCCGCTCTATGCCGACGGAAAGCTCTACATTCCTCTCCAAAACGGCCTGTTCTATATCCTTAAGCCGAGCGCGACGGGCGTGGAGGAGCTTACAAAGGTGAAGCTTGCCGGACGCTGCATCGGCGCGCCGTCGGTCTACAACGGCAAGGTCTATGTCTTCTCAACCGAGAAGCTCTACTGCTTCGGCAAGAAGGGGAACCACCCCGCGAAGGCTGTGCCCGCAGCAGAAATGACCCCGCGAGCCGGAGCTCCCGTGGCGCTTCAAATCCTTCCGGCGGAGGTCCTTCTCAAGCCTGGCGGCAAGGCAACCTTCGAGGTACGCGGCATCGACGAAAACGGTCGCATCACCGGAAAGTATGAGGCATCTCAGGCAACGTGGGTCAAGTACATTCCGCCCACTGCCAGGGTTCGGTCCGAGCTAAACGCTGCGTTCAACACTCAGGGCGAATTGGTAGCGGCGGAGAGCGCAACCGCTTCGGCGGGAGCGTTCGAGGCGACAATTGGCAGCCTCAAGGGCACGATAAGGGGGCGCGTGCTGCCGGGACTTCCGTTCACGGAGGACTTCGAGGCATTCACGCCTTCCGAGCCATCCCCGACCGAGCCGGGATCGAAGTTTGCCTATCCACCGCTGCCGTGGATTGGCGCGAGGTTTAAGTTCGACGTGCGCGACATGGGCGGCAACAAAGTGTTTGCGAAAACGCTCGACAACATCTTCTTCCAGCGGGCAACCGTCTTTTTTGGGAATGCGGACGAAACCGGGTACACCTTCGAGGCAGACGTGATGTCCGACGGCAATCGTCGAACCCAATCGTCCGTCGGCGTTGTCAATCAGCGCTACCTTGTTACGCTAGAAGGCAACGCGCAGGAGCTGCAGGTGAGCTCGAACCAGGAACGAATTCGGGTGGCGGTGCCCTTCGCATGGAAGACGAAGGAGTGGTATCGCCTCAAGACTCGCGTAGACGTTGCTCCAGACGGCAGCGGCGTGGTGCGCGCAAAGGCCTGGAAGAAGGGCGACCCGGAGCCCGAGAAATGGACTCTGGAGGTGCCGCACAAGACTGCCCATCGTAACGGAAGCCCAGGCCTGTTTGGGTTCGCGCCGCAGAGTCTGTTCAAGGTCTACATCGACAACATATCCGTCTCACCAAACCGATAACCGGGCGCATGCGCGCCAGTCAAGGACAAGCACCAATGACATCGATCCTGCATAAGGCCGCTCTCGGCATCGCTCTCGCCACAGCAGTCACATCCATCGGGTATGCCGTGGATTGGCCCATGTGGGGCAACAACAATTCGCGCAACATGATCTCGCCCGAGACCAACCTTCCCACCCAATGGGATGCGGGCCGCTACGTGGGCAACACCGAAGAGATAGACCTCAAGACCACCAAGAACATACGGTGGGTAGCGAAGCTCGGCTCACAGACGTATGGCAACCCTACCGTCCTGAATGGACGTGTCTTTGTGGGCACCAACAACGAGTCGCCGCGTGACCCAGCTAACAAGGGTGACCGCGGGGTCGTGATGTGCCTGGATGAGAAAACGGGCAAGCTGCTCTGGCAGTTTGCAGCGCCCAAGCTCGGCACGGGCAAGGTGAGCGACTGGGAGTACCTCGGAATCTGCTCGTCGCCGGCGCTTGAGGGTGATAAGGTCTGGATCGTGACGAACCGATGCGAAGTGATGTGCCTTGACGCGAAGGGCATGGCCGATGGAAATGACGGCCCATACAAGGACGAGGGCCAGTACAAGGCCGGCCCCCTGCCGAAGCCCGCGATGCCGGTAACTCCGCTGGACGCGGACATCCTTTGGCGGTTCGACATGCGCGAAGAGCTCGGCGTGTTTCCTCACAACATCACGAACTGCGGCCCTCTGCTCGTTGGCGACAAGGTAATCGTCACCACGTCGAACGGCGTGGACTGGACCCACACCAACATCCCTAACGCCAAGGCGCCGTGCCTAGCGATGCTGGACAAGAACACCGGCGCGCTGCTCGGCGAGGAGAGTGCGGGCGTGGGCGCCAAGACCCTGCACTCGAACTGGTCGTCCGCGGCCTATGGCAAGGTGGGCGAAGAGGACCACATCATCTTCGGAGGCGGCGACGGCTGGTGCTATGGGTTCAACACCGCCACCGATGACAAGGATGGCGTCAAGACTTTTAAGGAGCATTGGCGGTACGACTGCAACCCGCCCGAGTATCGGTTCAAGGACGGCAAGCCGCTCAAGTATGCCACCTACGAGGGTCCTAGCGAGGTGATCGCAACCCCGGTCTTCTACAAGAACCGCGTCTATGTCCCCATTGGTCAGGATCCGGAGCACGGCGAGGGCATCGGCCAGCTCGTCTGCATCGATATGACGAAGAAGGGTGATATCTCGAAGACCGGTACGCTATGGTCCTACAAGAAGATATCCCGCTCCCTCTCCACTCCTGCCATCTCTGATGGCCTGCTGTACGTCGGTGATTTCAGCGGCTTTGTACACTGCTTGGACGCGGAAACGGGCCAGCCCTACTGGGTCTATGACACCAAGAGCCACATCTGGGGCTCAACCATGGTGGCGGACGGCAAGGTGTTCATCGGCACCGAGGACGGCGACTTCGTGATTCTTGCCGCCGGCAAGACCCTGAAAGAGATCAGCAAGATAGATATGCGGTCGCCGGTCTACGCCTCGCCCATCGTGGCGAACGGCACGATCTACGTGGCAACGCACACGCATCTTTACGCCGTGGACTCGAAGGGGCTCGCGGCGAGCCGGGCAGCCAGCAAACCCATCGTAGCTTCTGCTCCTCGCAAACAGACCGGTCGCGG
>VFKD01000589.1 GCA_009885735.1 bacterium | reverse complement strand
TTAATCCACACGGAGGGAGCTGCACCCACAATATCGACCCAGACCTGAACAGTGTGCGCCCCTGCGGCAACCCTCACTATTCTTCGGAATGAGTGGCTCGAGAAGGCATTGGTGCCCACGAGCGAGGTGTCGGAGGTGATCAAAACACCGTCGACGTAGATATTCAGTTGGGCCCAGTCATCTAGGACCGCACCGAAGAGGCGTGCTTCGCCACCGAACTCAATTACCAGCGTGTCATTGCCATTCACCACGGCGTCAAGCGAATTTATGAACATGCCCGGAACGAGTTGGTTTCCCCCAGCGTTGGTGAGTGTTTTGCCCGTGGATTCGTACAGGCTGCGGATTGACTCAACTGAGCCGCCGCTTACTGAAGTCACAACCGATGTCTCGTTTCCGCCGCCGCCCTCGCCTTTTCCCTGCGCGATGATGATAGCGGGCACAAGCGCCAGCACCGCGCCTGCGGCAAGTACCAACATCGTCGAACCGAACTTCTTGCGTCTGGTCATTGCAATCCTCCCGTGGATTGCGTGTGCGCGGTTCTCCGTTCGGAACCGTGGATGCCGGCCCTCAGGGCCACCTGGACCCGGAAGTTTGTCGGCTCAATAGAGGCTACTGCATAATCCGTGCCAACTCCTGCTGAATCGCAAAAAAAGCCGCCCGAAGGCGGCTCACTCTCAGGGATTTGGACGCAGCAAGCTGAAGTACCTACCTCATCTTGATACTTATCTCGATCTTCATGATGTTCGTCACGGGATCCGGATTGAAGATGAAATACTGCCACAGGCCTTTGTTGTCGTCATTCTCTTTCCGGCCAATTACGCGGTAATTCATACCCGGCTTAAGCCCGCAGATTTTCACCTTCTTGTCGAGCTTACCCACAATTTTGCTCGCGAGGTGGTGCCATTCGCCGCGGGCGTCCTGATATTGGACCGTGACTCTGGAGTCGCGCAGGCCGTCCATCGAGCCGCCTGAACCGGTGATCCACACACAGCCTGTCTCATCTTCGGCAATCGAGGCGAGAGGCACGGCTGCGAAGGCAAACATCAAAACCACGAGGCAGATAATTCGAAGCAGGGTGTTCATTTTTGTCCTCCGGGGGCAAGTGAGTTGCATTGCGCTGGATGATCGGCGCAATCGAATTGTTTCAGTATTTGCCAGACGGTTTACCCGGTCGGGATGTTCCAATGAAGGTGATTCACATTTATTGCACGCGGAGACGCGGAGCGCGCGGAGAACGGCAAGGGCAGACCCTCACCCCCTTTAGGGGGCCGGGGTGAGGTGCCCTTGACCTTCGCCTTTCACCCCCTTTAGGGGGCCGGGGTGAGGTGCCTTTGACCTTCGCCTTTCACCCCCTTTAGGGGGCCGGGGAGTTGCCCTTGGACGTTGCGCGATAGTCCGAATCCCCGCAAGCAGCGACGCATGCACCATTGCGCTGCCTGCGGATCGCCCAATTCCTGGGCGGGCGCCTACTCGCCATTCCCCAAATCTAGCGAGGCTCTGCCTCAGACCGACAAGTTGTACGTGCTCCCGAAGAATGTTACAATCCGTAGGCGTCTGGCATTCCCGATCCTGACTTCCTGCTGCGCCGCGACGTCCAGTAGTCCTGTCATGTTGAGTAATTATCGCAATACGACCGACTACGCACGGA
>VFKD01000631.1 GCA_009885735.1 bacterium | reverse complement strand
CGTGTCGTGAATCATCCGCGCCCAGCCATTCCTAACCTGCATAGTGTGGCGGTACACTTGTAGCAAGTGTCCAGGGCTGCCAGATGTCCGCGCAACTCTACACCGACGGTCCTGATTCCCAGACGGTCGACCTAGGTGCCGCTGAGCGGTACATGGAAACTTCGATAGAACCTGGAAGAGACTCCCCTTTTGAAATACTCGAAATCTAGCGAGGCTCCGCCTCAGACCGACGAGTTGTACGAAGTTCCGATATTCGCCACACTCTGCTGGGCGTCCAGCTTTCACGATTCGCCGTACTTATTGTGCCGTGAAAACCCGTCTCGGTCCTGTTATGCTGAGCGGAGCGTCGGCCGTTATGACGCGCAGTCGAAGCATCCGGAGGTATCCGTGCTTGCGTTGGCGGGCCCTTCGACTTCGCCACGATACGGCTGTGGCTTCGCTCAGGGTGACATTGACAAAGGCATCGCCGAATGCGGAGGACGGGCTTGTTCTCACATCTTGACACAACTACATCATGCTTTCGGACTCAATAGATCTAGCAGGAGTGGCTGTTCCGCACAACTACCCCTCTCTCAGCTCATCTCTCGCTGTATGCGCCACAACGCGCCGTCATGTAGTGGCTGTATCACCGGGACACTGCGCGCTTGAAGTTCCATCTTCGCAAGGCTCTGCTTGGCAATCCGGTTCGCTCGGAATTTGCCCACGAAGCCCGCCTGCCTATTCTGCTGGCTCTCCCTATCTTCGCATCCGACGCATTGTCGTCCGTGGCCTATGCGAGCGAGACTATTCTGCGCCAGCTCGGGCATCTCGCAATCCATCCCGACCAGTGGAAGATTGCGCTTCCAATCAGTATTGCTATCGTAGCGCTCATATTAATGGTCGTCGTCTCGTATAGACAGGTCATCTACGCCTACCCGCAGGGTGGCGGATCCTATATAGTGGCAAGGGAGAATCTAGGGCTCTTCATGGGGCTGGTCGCCGCCTCCGCCCTGCTCGTGGACTACGTGCTCACCGTTGCTGTGAGCATCGCTGACTGTGTGGCCCAATCGTTCTCTGCGCTGGGGACGCTAAACGTACCAATCGAGACGCTGAAGCCCATGCAGGTCACTGTCTGCGTAATGGCGGTTCTCCTCATCACGCTGGTAAATCTTAGAGGCGTTAAGGAGTCCGGCGCTGCTTTCGCTGGACCATCGTACGGCTTTATCGCGGTCATGATTACGCTCATCGTTGTGGGTGTCATCCGGCTGCACACCACAGGAACGCCCATTGATGTGCTGGAGAAGCCTCTCGTGCCTGCAGTCCCACATGACGTCGACTGGATCATCCTCCTGCGCGGCTTTGCATCCGGCTGTGCCGCGCTTACCGGCATTGAGGCAGTCTCCAACGGCGTCACCGCGTTCAGAAAGCCGGAGGCACGCAACGCAGTCATCACGCTGGGCATCTTGGGTGGCTTCCTGGCGTTCATGTTCATCGGTATCTCATATCTGGCGGTGAGCTTCAACATTACCCCCACCGAATCAGAGACGGTGATCTCGCAGATAGCGAAGGCGGCTTTCGGAACGTCGATGCCCGGCGGCATCATGTACTACGCCGTCCTGCTCTTCACGGCCGCCATTCTCTTTCTGGCCGCGAACACGGCGTTTGCCGGATTTCCCCGCCTCGGATCAATTCTCGCGGAGGACGGTTACCTGCCGCGCCAGCTTGCCACGCTTGGGGATCGGCTCGCCTACAACAACGGCATCATCGCCCTCGGGCTGCTGGCGGCAGGATTTCTGGTAGTGTTTCACGGCGAAGCGCACGCCCTTCTGCCGCTCTACACGATTGGGGTCTTCATCGCGTTTACGACCGCACAGGCGGGAATGGTGGTGAAGGGAATGCGCACGACCCCAAGGCCGTGGGCCGGCCTAGTCGTGAATGGCCTTGGCTGCGTGGTCACCTTCGTCGTGCTGATCGTGGTTACCATCAGCAAGTTTGTGGTTCACGAACCTGCCCTGTACGAAGGCAAGTGGTTCACGCTGTACGAAGGCGCCTGGATGGCGCTGATGCTCATGGGCCTCGTCATCTGGCTCTTCGTCTCCATCTCCAAGCACTATAAAGCCACAGATTCCCAGCTAGCAGTCATTCCGGCCGAGGCATACCATCCGTTCAAGCACACCGTAATCGTCCTAGTTCCCACGCGCATCCACCGAGGCATCGTGACGGCAATCAATTATGCGCGGACCGTGTCAGAGGATGCCGTAGCTGTGCATATCTCGTTCGACAGGTCGCACCAAGCTAGGCTTCGCGAGGCATGGTACCTGCATGGGGGCGACATGCCTCTTATCGTTTTGGACTCGCCCTATCGGTCCCTTGTTGCGCCCCTCATGGCCTACCTAGATGCTGCGGAAACGGTACACAACGACGATATCATCACTGTGGTGCTTCCAGAGTTTGTGCCGGCAAAGTGGTGGCACCACTTCCTGCATAATGCCTCCGGCTGGCTGCTGAGGATTAAGCTCTTCTACAGGCCGGATATCGTGATAATCAGCGTACGATACTACCTAGAAGCATAGGCAGAGTTACGAGATCTCCAGCATTCGGTCCAGCGCAACTCGTGCCCATCGCCGAATCTCCGGTTTCACCTCAACCTGATTCACGACCCTTCCCGCTACGAGATTCTCGAGAACCCAGAGCAGATAGTGAGGATGAACGCGATACATGGTCGAACACGGACATATCACTGGGTCGAGGCAGAAGACGGTCTTGTCCAGATTCTGTGCCTGAAGGCGTCGCACGAGGTTAATCTCGGTGCCCACCGCCCACACAGTCCCCGGCTTCGCCTCTGATATCGTACGGATTATCTTCTCGGTGGAGCCGTTGTAGTCCGAGGCTCGCACCACCGCAAGCGTACATTCAGGATGGACGATTACGTTTACGTCCGGATACTCTGCCCGAGCCGCGGCGACCTGATCGACCGTGAAACGACCGTGAACCGAACAGTGCCCCTTCCAGAGGATCACCCGCGAAGCTGCGATCTTCTCTGCGGTGCATCCTCCCAACGCGGCATTTGGATTCCACACGGCCATGTCGGAGTCGGGGTCGTATCCCATCTCGACGGCCGTATTCCTGCCCAGATGTTGATCGGGGAAGAACAACACTTTCTTGCCTTTGGTGAAGGCCCATTCGAGGACTTTTCGCGCATTCGAGGAGGTGCAGCACGCGCCTCCGTGGCGCCCGACGAACGCCTTGAGCGCGGCGGCGGAATTCACATACGTGACAGGCACAAGGTCCGCTTCCGGCACGATCCCGGTGAGGTCACACCAGGCGTCCTCGACCTGGCGAATGTTTGCCATGTCGGCCATTGAGCAGCCTGCGGAGAGATTTGGCAGGATGACTATCTGGTCGTCGCCCGCCAGAATATCCGCCGATTCCGCCATAAAGTGAACGCCGCAGAAAACGATGTAACGCGCATCCTTGGCTTGTGCGGCAAGCTGCGAGAGCTTGAAGGAATCGCCTCGGTGGTCCGCCCATCGGATGATCTCATCTCGCTGGTAGTGGTGACCGAGTATCAGCAGTTCGTCGCCTAGCTGCTGTCTGGCCGTGCCGATTCTCTCGGCCGTCTCCTCGGGCGTAAGGTGTGTGAGTTCAAGGGGCAGTGGCGCCTGGAACATGTGTTCTCGTCTCCTAGCTCTTCGAGGGACAGCCTCTCGCGCGAAATGCAGGCTTTGTGGCGCCTGCCTCGCCGAGCGGCGGGGATGTTGACCCTCGTGCGGACCGCGTGAAGCGGACCACGGTTATGGTTTCAGTTTTGCCCAGAAGGATGAGACAGGCTTCGTCCCTACGGAACCACCCGCCGCTCTATACGGACTCCTACACTCTCTACGATCTCTGCAAGCGGAGGGTTCGTTTTCCGAACCTCCACCACTACTTCTTTGACTCTCGGTACAGCCAGAACCCTGGAGGCAATACCCTCGGCCACAGACTCTATCAACTTGCGCTTAGCGCCCGATGCCACCTCGGATGCGATGGTCACCAGCTTGGAGTAGTCGACCGACTCATCCAGATTGTCGGTTTCTCCAGCCGACCGGCAGTCCGTTCTCACTTCTATGTCGATCTCCAGCCTGTGCCCCACCTCGCGCTCGGCCTCGCTCACGCCGTGATAGCCGTAGACGTGCAGACCACGAACCGTGATAGTATCCATTGTGGCTAGGAGTCTACCTTACGTTAACCACTGCGCGGCAGGGCGAGTTCCAGTTCGCGCTCGATCGTTGCTTCGGCCCTGCGGTTCTCCTCGTCCGGATTGCAGACGCCCTGCAGGAGCGCTCGAAGCTGAGAGGCACCCGAAGCGCGCTCAGTTGCCAGATTCGTGAGCTCGTCCGGGTCGGACACCACGTTAAAGAGCTGCGCAGGCGCTCCCACGTGATGGACATACTTCCAGTCGCCCTGGCGCAGCATGAATGAGCTTGCTCTCGTTCCGTGTCCGTGATACTCCGTGAAGAGTGTGCGATGCTTGTCGCTGCGCGATATCCCCCGCAAGTCCGCTCCGAGTCGTTCATCAGGCATTCGCACTCGATTCACGGCAAAGAGGGTCGCTTGAAGGTCCAGAAGGTCCACGGGCGTCTTGGTCCGCGCTCCCCTTGCGAAGCCTGGACCGGCGACCACCATCGGCACACGTGCCGAATCCTCGTAGAGGCTGCATTTCCACCACATGCCGAACTTCCCGAGCATCTCCCCGTGGTCCGCAGTGTAGGCGATAACGGTTTCCTTCGCTAGTCCAAGCTGCTCGACGGCGGAGACAAGCCTGCCGAGCATTGCGTCCGCAGCCGTCACACACCCGAAGTAGTCACGACGGTGCCCTATGGTGTGATCGTGAGTGATGTAGCTTGTGGCAAAGTGCTCCCGCAAATCCTGCGCGCGAGGATGCTGTGCAGACGCACATGTCGCCCCAAAGACGACTGGCTCTGCACCCTCTGGATAAAGGTCCCAGAGCGACTGAGGAACGTGGTGCGGAAAATGGGGAGCGTTGAGGTTGACGTCCAGTATCCACGGGCCCGAACGACCGTGGTCGTTCAGCCACTGGAGAGCCCTTTCCACCACGGCGGTATCCGTGGTAAAGGGATCCCGGGCAACGGGACCATACATCGTCGCGCGAGCCCGCCCGTCGGAGTCGCGAATGTCCAGCGGAGTCCGTCGGATGTGAACATCTCCAGGGCTGGGCCGGTCCTGAGCCAGGGCCATCTCGGAGAATCCCAGATTCTCGCTTGCATCGTAAGCGTCCACCTTACCCATGTGAACGGTACGAACTCCCGCGCTTGCGAGTAAGCGCCCGTAGGATGGCGCGGGTCGCCGAATCACCGAGCAGTTGCTATACGTTTGAAGCTGATGCACGCGCCTGCCCGCCAGATAGGCGGACCGAGCGGGCCTGCAGAGCGGAGAGGGAGTGTAGGCACTCTCGAACACCACTCCTCGCTCGGCAAGGCGGGCGAGATGCGGCGTCTGGACGATTGGGTGCCCGTATACCGAGCTATACTTTGGGTTGTGCTCATCTGCCTTGACCACGAGGATGTTCACTCTAAGTCGCCTCCAAATCCGCTCTGTCCAGCGAGCCAAGATAGGGATCCGTCAGGCCCAGAAGCTGCCTGCGAACCGGTGTAGTCGCACCATCACGAAGACGCTGCGACGGCTCATAGCCGGACCACTGCTTCATCCATCCGTGCCCAAAATTGTAGATGAGGGCCACTCGCTCCGAGCCTGACTTGCTAGCTGCAGCAGCGTGAAAGCAACGACCATTGAAGAGATAGGCCGTCCCGGCAGGATAGTCCAGGCGCACCGCTCCGGGCACTTCGTCGGCAGACCCAGACGGGTACGGGCTATCGTCGTCCGTGAGGTGCGAGCCCGGCAGGATCAGGGTGCATGGCCCTCCGGGCTCCACATCCGACAGAAGGAAGAACACCTTCACCATCAGGACTGACCTGGGATGAAACACGCCCCGCAGTCCCACATCGCGGTGCCAATGCGCGTGGCTCTCGGCTCCGGAAGGAGTGATGAAGAGGTCGTTGTCGATCATGGAGATGTCGTCTCCCAGGATGGTGCGAGCCACGGGAAACGTGCTCGGGTGCTCCATCAGGTCCAAGAAAAGCGGATCGTACTCGATGGGAGCTTGTACTTGAAGCAGCTTTGGGCCCCGGGCGCCAAGAAGACTAAGATCGCTCTCCCACCGGGCGCGAGCTCTGTTGGACGCTTCACATGCAGCAGCGAGCTCTTCGGGGGACAGCGCGCCCGGAAGGACTAGATAGCCGTTCTCGGCGTAGAACTCCCGCTGCGAAGGCGTCATTGCCGCCTACTTCGCGCCGAGCGGCGCTGTGGAGGTCGTTTCCGACTTGCCTTCGGTGAGCGTGTAGAACCGCCCGGACTTCAGGCCGTTCCATTGCTGCTTCAGACCGCTCGGCCACACTACGCCTACGTCGGCCGCATCCGAATCACCCAAGCCGAAGAACTGGCGAGGATCATTTGCAGACATGTAGCCGCCGGCATTGCTCACCGTGCGGAGCATGTTCAAGCTCGACGAGGTCACCGTCATCCTAGCGCCGAACGCATCCCTGCCGCTCTTTGTACCGCGAAGTTTCAGCGATATCCAGCGATTGGTGTTGGTATCCTGATTGTGCAAGATCATCGGCGATCCGTCATGGTCTGTCACGATCGCGTCTTGCAGCCCGTCGTTGTCTAGATCAACCGTGGCCAGTCCGCGCCCCACCGCAAGCCGTCGAGCGGACGGCGCGAGGCGATCAGTCACCTCGTCAAACGCCCCTCCCTTGTTGTAGAAAACTTGTACCGGCTGCTTGTAAACCGTTCCCGGATAGATGGCTGCCGTATTGTCGATTACGTGGCCGCTTGTGACGATTAAGTCCTCTTTGCCATCCCGGTTGAAGTCTACAAACTTCGCGCCGAAGCTCACCCAACGGTCCATGCGCTCCGCTAGACCTGCATCAAGTCCTCCGTCGGTGAAGACACCCTTGCCCAGGTTTCGGTAGAGACACTTGGCTTCGTTCTGGTAGGTAGTCACAAACAGGTCTAGCTTTCCGTCCGCGTTGTAATCTCCCCAGTCGATACCCATGCCGCCATGCACGTGACCATAAGCATTAAAAGCGGTGCCGCTTCGAACGCCGTCATTCTTGAAGCCTGCTTTGCCGTGATTCGTAAACAGGTCGCCAGCTCGTCCATCATTTGCCACCGCGATGTCCACCAGCCCGTCGTCGTTGTAGTCTCCAAAAGCCACACCAAGGCTGCGGCCACCGGAAGTGTGCAGTCCGAGCGCTTTCGTCCTATCCACGAACTTGCCGTTTCCTGCGCCCTGATAAAGGGACCCGCGCTGCGGCTCGTAGACATCCGGGGAGCAGGAGTACTGTATGGTAGAGTTCGCCCCACCACAGAGATTAGGGGTGGAGGGACCAAACTCGGCATAGCGGCAGACGTAGAGGTCCAGCCAACCGTCACGGTCGTAGTCGACGAATCCAGCGCTTGACCTCCATTCGGGACACTTGCCGCTGTAGATAGGCTTAACCTCAAGGCCGCTGCGTGAAGTGATGTCCTCGAATGCGCCCTTGCCGTTCCCGCGATAGAGTGCAACACAATCGTATCCACTGATATACAGGTCGTCATGCCCATCGTTATCGATGTCGCCGACAGCTGGACCGCCCCAGAAGCCCTTCGCTTTGAGTCCGGACTTGGCGGTTACATCGGCAAATTTCATGTCGCCAAGGTTCTTGTAGGCGGCGATCTTGTCGTGGCCGGCCAGAATGACGTCGTATAGGCCGTCTTCGTCGAAGTCGATGATGCCGACCCCGTGCCCGATGGTCTGCAGAATAGAGAGCGGGCTCTTGGTCTGCTTCAAGGTAAAGGAGATGCCGCTTGAAGGGTAGACGTCTTCAAGCAGCCCAGAAGCCGCTGCCTTTGGAGGCGAGGCTGTTGGAGCTTTGGAGGGACTGCATCCCACCAAGAACGACAGTGCCACTGCGCTGAGAACAGATCGACCGATAACGCATGGAATCATCGCTTCCGTCGTCTCGCGGCCCAGATGAGGTGGTCTGCCATTGCGATAGGCACCTTGGAATTAGG
>VFKD01000189.1 GCA_009885735.1 bacterium | reverse complement strand
TCGCGTCACGGCGGCAAGGAGGTCCAGGACACGGGGGACGGCTTTATCATCGCGTTTCCCACCGCCGGGAGCGCGCTTACGTGCGCGGTCGCGGCCCAGCAGGCGCTTGCAAAGGAGACGTGGCCGGACGAACTAGGGCTGATGAAGGTTCGGATGGCGCTGAACACGGGAGACGTGCGGAGCCATGACGGGCAGTACCACGGAAGCGTAGTGCACGATGCTGCCCGGATGCTCACCGCCGCGCATGGAGGGCAGATACTCGTCTCGGATGCCACAGCCTCTCTGGCGTCCGGCTCAGCAGAAGCAGGCGTTCGGCTCGTGGATCTGGGCGTCTACCGGCTGCGGGACGTTCCGGAGGCGAAGCGCCTGTTCCAGGTTGTGTACCCCCAGATGGCACGGACAGAGTTCGGCCCTCTCGCTGCCGAAGCGGGGCACCGGGCAAATTTGCCCCCGCGGTTCACTCGCTTCTTTGGAAGAGAGGAGGAGATGACCCGGATTCGGGAGCTGCTGCTCTCGCCCGAGGTCCGGCTAGTCACGGTGACGGGATCCGGCGGCACCGGGAAAACGCGGCTCTCGCAGGAGGTGGCGGAGCGAGTGGCGGAATCCTTTGCCGGCGCCGTCTATTTCGTGCCGCTCGCGGACCTTCGTGACCCGGCCCACATTGCCGGAGCGATTCTAGATAGCCTGGGAGAAGCGCGCTCGCCGCGGCAGGAGCCGCTGGATCAGGCGGTGGAGGCATTATCCAGGAAGCTGACCTTGTTGGCGCTTGACAACTTCGAGCATCTGGTGGAGGGCGGAGCCGAGGTGGTGCAGGCGCTCCTCATCCGCGTCGCCTCCTTGAAGCTGTTGGTCACCTCCCGGCAAGTGCTGGGACTGTCCGCCGAGCGCGAGTTCGTTCTCTCCCCGTTGCCCGTTCCTAGGACGGACGAAAGTCCGGAACTGCTCTCCCTCTACGAGAGCGTGCAGCTCTTCCTCGACCGGGCCCAGCAGGTGATGCCGCACTTCCAGGTCAACAATGCCAACGCGGCGGCCGTCGCCGCGCTGGTCGGAGGGCTGGAGGGAATCCCGCTTGCCATCGAGCTGGCGGCGGCCCGGGTGCAGGTGATTACGCCGGCCCAGATGCTCTCCCAGCTTTCGCACCGCCTGGACTTTCTCGCCAGCCGGAAGAGAGATGTCGGCGAGCGCCAGCGCACCCTGCGGGGAGCCTTGGAGTGGAGCTATCGCCTTCTCGCTCCCGAGCTGCAGCGGTTCTTTGCTCGTCTTTCGGTCTTTCGAGGCGGCTGGACCATGGAGGCGGCAGAGGAGGTGTGCGAGGAGCCCCTTGCCCTCGATTATCTGGAGCAGCTACGGGAGTGCTCGCTTCTGCTGTCCAGCGAGACGGAAGCCGGGGCGTTCCGGTTCCGCATGCTGGAGACGCTGCGCGAGTACGGGCAGGAGTGGCTGGCCGAGAGCAGCGAGACCGACTCGCTGCGGCACCGTCACCTCGCCTACTTCCTGGCGCTCGCCGAGGCAATAGCTCCCCGCCTCATCGGACCAGAGCAAGGGGAGCTGTTTTCCCGACTTGAGGACGAGAATGATAATCTGAGGGCGGCGCTCGACAGGTGTCCTGTGGATGAGCGCGAAACGGGCGTGCAATTGCGGCTTTGCGGCGCCCTCTGGCGGTTTTGGTGGATACGAGGGCACGCAAGCGAAGGGAGGAGTCGATGCGTTGAGGCGCTCAACAAGACCCGAGAGGCAAAATCGACGAGCGTCCGAGCTAAGGTGCTAAGCGGAGTCGGAATACTCGCATGGCTGCAATGCGACTATGGGGCGGCCCAAGCGTTCCTGGAGGAGAGCTTGATCCTCTACCAAGAGACGAGCGACACGGAGGGTGTGGCGACCTCGCTTGCCCGTCTGAGCAATGTGGCGCACTTTCAGGGCAATTATGCCTTAGCGCGGGAGCTTTGTGAAAAGAGCTTGGAGATCGAAAGCGGGAAAGGGCGCACGCGGATCGCTGCTGCCTCACTTTGCAACCTGGGAAATGTTGCCATCGGACAGGGCGACTATGCGTCCGCCCGAGCACTGTACGAGGAGAGCGTGAGCATCTTTCGGGACTTGGGTGATCGAACGGCCACAGGCCATTTGCGTGTCAATCTTGGGACTGTGGCCAAGTTTCTGGGCGATTATGCGTCCGCGCGGTCACTCCTCGATGAGAGTGTTGAGATACAGCGCGAGATCGGCAATCAGTGGGGCCTTGCAATGGCGCTGAGCGAAATAGCGCTCGTTGCTTGCGAACTGGGCGAATACGCTTCCGCTAGATCGCTTCTCAGACAGAGCCTGCCGATCCTGCAAGAGTGCGGTTACCGACAAGCAATTGCCGCCACTATTGACGGATTGGCCGCTGTGGAGTCGGCGGGCGGTCACTTGGATTGGGCAGCCCGCATGTGGGGAGCGGCTGAGGGAATAAGGGAAGAGATCGGCTCGCCGATGACGCACGGCGAGCGACCCCGTTACCAACAGCGCGTTTCTGAGGCTCGCGCAGCCTTGGGCGACGATGTCGCGTTCGATTCCGCTTGGAAGGCGGGCCGAGAGATGTCCTGGGAGTCGGCTGTCGCATACGCGCTCGAGTGAGGCGAATTGGCCTCCTGCCAATCTTTTTAGATATTTATTTGTCCACTGCGGACATTTCAGGGTTCTGTCAGGTTCGGTTGATAAACTCTCTTCAACAACCGCACCACAAGGCGCGGAAACCAGAGGAGAGAGTCCATGAGCAGGACCAGATTGAAGCTGTTGTTTGGCGGAGCCGCCGTCGCTAGTGCATTCGGCCTAATCGCGTTGACGGTTGCCTGGGCAACGCCCGGCTCCGGTGCCTCCGCCAGTCTCGTTGCTGGGCCGGGGGTGCTGGACGAAATCAACATCGTGAGCCAGAGCCCTACACACGGCATTATGATCAAGACCAGGGGGCAGTGGGACACCCGCGTCGTGCGTTACACCATCCTCCCGGGGGGACATAGCGGCTGGCACTCGCACCCGGGACCGACCTTCGTCGTGGTCACAGCCGGCACCTTGACCAAGTTCGATGCCGGTAATCCCACCCCTGGCGTTCACCCCGCCGGAACCACTTTTGTGGACGCTGGCGGTGACGTTCACATCGCTCAGAACGAAGGAGTCGTCGACCTGCAATTCACTGCCTTCCACCTTGTTCCGAAGGGAGCGCCCGTTCGGATAGACCAACCGGCACCCTAAGCACCGTCCGTTCCAGGTCGTCGAACATGGATGTTCTTGCCAATCGGCGTGTCGTCAGGGGTGCTTTGAGCGCTGCTCGGCGAGGCCATATCAGCCACAGGAAAGTGTTGAAGGATGAGGCTCCTCCAGCCTCATCCTTCAACCTGTGGAGAGCTCGGAAGGAGACTCGACTCCGGTCGATGGGCACATCTGTTTGAGTTGACGGATGGTGAGAGTGAGAATCGACGCAAGAGCTCGACCGCCAGCGGCAGCGGGTTCACTCTCCGGGCGACGATAGCCGCTGGGACGCTCTTCACTGACGTGAGCGTGACCTCGGGAGTGACGTACTACTACAGGGTGACGGCGCTAATGAGCACCGGACAGGAGAGCGCCTTCTCGAATCAGGTCTCAGCGAGACCTAAGTGAAACGCTGACCGAAGCCAGGAGCGGAGTCGCACGCTGGACTGCGGCAGTCGCGCTGAGAACGCAGAGGAAAGGCGCTGTCTTGCTTTCGCCTCTGACGTTCTCCGCGTCCATTGCGCCCTCTGCGGTCCAGATGCCGTTGAGCTTGGCTTTCCGTGGTCCCGCAGCCTGTATTTCCGGGCGAAGCATCCGCATACAGCGCGTGCGCTCACGCGATAGATCGCTGTGCGGATGCTGTCGCCCCTACGAGTCCCGAGTCCGCCCATCCAGAGTTTGCGACTTCGGTAATCCTGAGCGCGGTCGGGCCCACCACATCCGCACACCCTGAGCGAGGCACAGCCGCACCGTGCCTCAGTCGAAGGGCCGAAGGACCGAATCGTGCCAGAGTCGATAGGTGTGGCGATGTTCACGATCCGTTGGAAGTCAAGTGCGATCTACCGCAGTCCAGACGCCGTTGAACTTGCCGTCTCCCGTCTCATGTCCCTGGTCTCCCGTCCACGTCTCCCCTTCGCCGTCTCCCTGCCCGAATTGTGCTACAATGCTCTATCACGCACCTTTACAGGAGAGTGGGCGGAGCGGCCCGCTCTCTTGTTGTGTCAATATTCTGTGGTACGGACCGTAGGCATCCCGGATCGGAGACTAAAATGAACGCAACACGCGCTTATGAAGAAGTAGCTGACTTCATCGCTTCGATGAATCCAGCACGGGTCATCGCGTTCAAGCCTTCCGAGAAGACTCGCATGCGTGTCTGGGACTTGATTGCGGGTGAACGGGAGAAAAGTTTATCCCCGGAAGAAACGTCCGAACTCGACCACTACTTGCAGTTAGAGCACATCATGACGATGGCTAAAGCGCGGGCCAGAAACCGCACTGGACTTGCGTCGTAGACCTTCGATCCCGGCGAATCTCCGCGGGCTGGTGGCCGAGCGAGCAGGATATGCATGTGAATATTGCCTTGTGCATCAATTCGACCGATACTTCGGTTGCGAAGCAGACCATATCATAAGCCTGAAGCATGGCGGAACTACGACGGGTGATAACCTCGCATTTGCCTGTATAGCGTGCAACCGCTACAAGGGTTCCGACATTGGCTCAGTGCTGAGCGAGACAGGAGACCTCGTCCGTCTTTTCAACCCCCGAATTGACCGCTGGGCTGATCACTTCGCATTGGATATCGACGGCGCCACGATCATTGCGCTGACCAACATCGGTGCCGTCACTGTGCGCTTGTTGAAGCTCAGCACCGCCGAGCGTGTAATGGAGCGAAGCGCCTTGCGGGACGCGGGGCGCTACCCGCAGTCGTAATCGCGCTTCAAGCGCCCGGTTCACGCTGCCACGGGCGACGAGGAGCGAGCTCTATTGGCGAATTGTTTGATCGAGCGAATCGAGAAACGCTGGCATCGTCATGCGGGCTAAATGAACGTGCATACACCTGAAGTCGGGCGGCAACAGTCAGCATAACGCCCGTCGTTGCCCTGCATCCGACGCAACCAACCGGTATGTTGGGCAGGCACGGGGACCCGCCCGTGCGCGGAATCCGTCGGCCGCCCCCTGCCCGAATTGTGCTACAATGCTCTATCACGCACCTTTACAAGAGAGTGGGCGGAGCGGCCCGCTCTCTTGTTGTGTCAATCCGCTCCAAAACGAACCTTGCGTTAACGCGCACCGACCCTCGACGGGTCCTCTGCGCAGGGAGTACGCATATGGAATGAGGTGACTTCGTTTATGTTGGGTATTCGCGTTAGTGAATTAGCGAAAGAGCTGGAGATGTCCGCCACAGACCTAATCGGCGGACTCGGTGAGTTTGGCGTCAAGGTGTCGGGCCCCGCGGCCACAATCGACGCAGATACCGCGCAGGCAATGCGCGAGATGTTTGGTAAGAACCAGGGCGAGAGCAAGACGGTTGAGATCGTCGCGTCGCCGACGGTGAAGGAATTGGCCGAGGCGCTCGGCGCACCAGCCTCAGATGTTCAGAAGAAGCTGATGGGGATGGGCCAACTCGTGGCCATCAATCAGCGGCTGCTACAGGACGTTGCGAAGCAGCTTGCGGCAACCTACGGCATCAAGCTGCATGCCAAGGTTGAGGCAAAGGTCGCTGTGCCCCACGCCGCGCCAAAGCACCGTGCCCCAGGCGGCAGCGTCGTCGTGCGTCCTCCCGTGGTCACCATCATGGGCCACGTGGACCACGGCAAGACCACCCTCCTCGACGCCATTCGGAAGACCAATGTGGTCGAAGGCGAGTTCGGCGGAATCACGCAGCACATCGGCGCCTACCAGATCGAGGTAGAGCACGAGGGTGAGAAGCGCAAGATTACGTTCCTCGACACTCCTGGACACGCCGCGTTCACCGCCATGCGCGCCCGAGGCGCCAGCGTTACCGACATGGCTATCCTCGTGGTGGCGGCGGACGACGGCATCATGCCGCAAACCATTGAGGCTATCGACCACGCGCAGGCCGCCGAAGTGCCCATCATCGTCGCGGTCAACAAGATAGACAAGCCCGACGCAAATCCCGACAGGATCAAGACCCAGCTCACCGAGCACAACATGGTTCCTCGCGAATATGGCGGCGACGTGGAATGCGTGCCAGTCTCCGCAAAGATGAAGACCGGCCTCGAGAACCTGCTGGAGCACATCGTCTTTCAAGCCGACCTGATGGAGCTCAAGGCAGATCCTCATGCGAAGCCCACGGGAACGATCATCGAAGCTAGGCAAGAGGTCGGGCGGGGCCCCATAGCCACGGTGCTGGTTCAGGAGGGTACGCTTCGCATCGGCGACGCCGTCGTCTGCGGAATAGCGCACGGCAAGATTCGCGCGATGATCAACGATCGCGGAGAGCGTATCACCAAGGCCGGCCCTGCTACGCCAGTGGAGATTACCGGACTCTCGGTCGTTCCGCAGGCCGGAGACCTCCTCGAGGAGGCGAAGGACGAGCGGGCAGCCAGGCAGATTGCCGAGAAGCGAGGCCACAGCGAGCGCTCTACCCGGCTTGCGTCCGCCGCGAAGGTGACGCTTGAGGATGTCTACCGCCGTATTCGCGAGGGCGAGGCTATTTCGCTCAACCTGGTGATCAAGGGAGACGTGCAGGGCTCGGTAGAGGCGGTGGTTGGCCAGCTTCAGCAGATCGACCAGGGCGAAGTGCGCCTGCGAATTATCCACAGCGGAGTGGGTCCCGTCACCGAGAATGATGTGATGCTGGCATCGGCAACGAGCGCCGTAGTGATTGGGTTCAATGTTCGTGCAGACGGTCCGGCCCAGGCCGCGGCCGAGCGCGAGCGCATCGACATTCGGTCGTACAACATCATCTACGAGCTCACTGCCTCGGTGGAGCGAGCGATGAAGGGCCTGCTCGCGCCGATCTTCGAGGAGGTGCCGCTCGGCACCGCCGAAGTGAGGGCTACTTTCCGCACTCCCAAGGGCGTGGTCATCGCGGGCTGCTACGTGACCGACGGCAAGATAGTGCGCAACTCGCAAGCTCGCGTTCTACGGGCAAAAGAGGTTCTCATTACAGACAAGATCGGCTCGCTGAAGCACATCAAGGATGATGTTCGCGAGATGGCGCAGGGCTTTGAGTGCGGTATCGTCGTGGGAGACTTCATTGGCTTCCAGATAGGTGACATCATTCAGGCCTTCGAGCTTCGCCAGGTGGAGCGGGTTTAGCCCGCTCCGCTTAGTCGCTCGCAGAATCATCGTCCATGCAGATCGGCACGCTCGTTCTTACGCTTCAGTTGGCCGAGGGAAACTCGCTCAAGGACAAGCGGCAGGTCATCAAGAGCCTGGTCGAGACCACGCGGCGCAAGTTCAATGTGTCTGTGGCGGAAATTGCCGAGCTCAACTCGTGGAGGCGGGCCGTTATTGGGATTGCGGTGGTTTCGAACAAACGGACTTACTGTAATCAGGTGCTGGACAAGGTACTTGATTATGTGGAGTCGCATCCGGAGTTCGACGTAGCCGGGGTGGAGATGGAGTTTCTGTAAAGGTGTGGCAATTGTCGCGTGAAACTGAGCTTGCGCCCAGTATTGCCGCCTAACATACTGTCACCCTGAGCGGAGCCACAGCCGTACCGTTGCGAAGTCGAAGGGTCTGGCCGTATGCCAGCTGATGCAGCCGGATGCTTCGACTACGCTTCCAAACGGCGGAAGCTCCGCTCAGCATGACAACTTATAGGGCCGACTCGCCATTTCTTCGTAGGGGCGCTGCTTGCTGCGTCCCACTCAAGTTCGTTATCAAAAACACTCATGTCAACCATACGCCAAGAGCAGGTTCAAAACCGCCTCATCGAAGAGATCAGCGACATGCTTCGTCGCGACCTCAAGGATCCGAGGCTGGGCTTTATCACCATTACGGCCGCGGAGATTACCCGCGACCTGAAGTATGCGCGCGTCTTCGTGAGCGTAATGGGCGATGCTGACGCCCAGAAGAACAGTCTGGCAGCGCTGAAGAGCGGCACAGGTCGCATTCGTGGCGAGTTTACTCGCCGAGCAAGGCTTCGCGTAGCCCCGGAGATTGAGTTTGTAATGGACACAGGAATGGACCGAGGCACCCGAGTGCTTGAGCTGCTGAGGCAAGTTGAGATTGAGGCGGCTGCCAACCCACCGATTCTGGTTCCCGAGGTGGCGGAGTGATCAGCTTCTACCGGTCTTGCAGGCTGGCGACCGAGGCAATGCTGGCCGCGGATCGCATCGTGCTTGCCGGCCACATCAATCCAGACGGCGACACGCTGGGAAGCATGTTGGCGCTCACTCATGCGCTGCGTGCCCTCGGCAAGACGGCCGTGCCTCTCTCCCATCACGGGGTTCCAGACATCTACAAGTGGCTCCCAGGCGCCGAATGGGTTCAGAACTCAACGGATGAGCGCGGATTCGATCTCGCCGTCGTGTGCGACACTGGAACCTCCGAGCGGGTTGGCGGAGCGCTTCCAGCCATCGAGTCGGCTGATCGAATTCTGTGCATCGACCACCATCTGGCGGAGGGCAAGCTAGGCGACATTCGCGTGGTGAATGCGAAGGTCGCCGCCACGGGCGAGCTCATCTATCGGCTGCTGCGGCCCATGGGCGCTCATCTCTCGAAGGAGATTGCCGACTGCCTGATGTGCGCCATCATCACGGATACGGGCGCCTTCCGGTTCATGAATGTCACGCCAAACACTTTTCGCACTGCGGCGGCGCTCATGCGCGCCGGTGCATGCCCTGCCGAGATCGGCGAGCTGGTGTTTGAGAATAAGAGCCTCGGAAGCATCAAGCTGATGGGGCGCGCCATCGACTCGATTCAGCTTACCCCCGACGGCAGGGCAGCTTGGGGATGCATCAAGGCGACCGATTTCGAGGAGATGGGGCTGACGGACGAAGACTCGGAAGGAATTGTCAACCACATTCGCGCCGTGCGCACCGCACAGGTAGGCGTACTCTTTCGCGAGGTGCCGGGCAAGAAGGTTCGGGTTAGCCTGCGAGCGCGCGAGGGCTACGACGTCAATCGAGTGGCGCAGGCGTTTGGCGGCGGCGGGCACATGCTCGCAGCAGGATGTTCGGTGGACCCGCCCCTAAGCTCTGCGGTACCGCTCGTGATGGCCGAAGTGACGAAGTGGTTGAGCTAGCCGATTCGCCACAGCCGGTCAAGACGTGCGCGGCGTCATCTCCGACGGGCCTGCTGGTCGTAGATAAGCCCCAAGGCATTACGAGCCACGACGTGGTCTCTCGCGTGCGCAGAATCTATCGCACCAAGCGTGTCGGCCACATCGGAACACTCGACCCACTTGCTACCGGTGTGCTGGTGCTCTGTCTTGGCGATGCAACGCGCATCGCGGAGTACCTTGCCGGATGCGACAAGGAGTACGTCGCCAACGCATGCTTCGGCGAGACCAGCTCCACGGAAGATTCTACCGGCGAAATCCTCTCTGAATCAGATGCCTCTCATGTTACTCTGTCCATGCTCGATCTAGCGCTCGTAGCATTTCGCGGTGATATTCTGCAGACTCCTCCCATGGTGAGCGCGCTGCACCACGATGGCAGGCGACTCTATGAGATTGCCCGCGAGGGCGGAACCGTTGAGCGTCTTGCCCGCCCTGTGAGCGTTTCGGAACTTGACCTGCTCTCGTTCCAGCCGGGGATGCGCGCGACCGCTGAGTTTCGTGTTTGCTGTTCGAGCGGGACCTATATTCGCACGCTCATCGCAGACATCGGCGCCTCCCTTGGGGTGGGAGGGGTGATGGCATCGCTGCGGCGCACTCGGGTAGGACCGTTTCGCATTGTGGATGCACAGACGCTGCCAGAGCTGCAATCGGCGTGCGAAGCCGGTATGTTGCCGCCGCTGGAGACTATCGCGGAGGCGCTCCGCGATTGGCCGTCCATTCGACTGACCGCGGAGGAAGAATCCGAAGTGCGTATGGGCCGGACCATTGTGGCGCCGTCCACTTCGTCCCCTGAGTCCACTCTGTCCACCCGAATGGTCCTCCTAGACACCGACGGTGTCTGCGTCGGAATAGGGGAGATCCAGGATGGAGTGATTCAGCCGCGGAAGGTATTCGCGGC
>VFKD01000432.1 GCA_009885735.1 bacterium | reverse complement strand
TCCGCGTTCGGGGTCGCAAAAGGTCCGACCGGCCTACTCGTTGAGGTGGGCGACCAACCGGAGTCGATACCCGACTTTGTAGGTCGCGCCCTCCGAGATACTCACACTCCGCGCAGGCGAGACCTGCTTATGGTGATTGCTCAACCTCGGCCAGGTGGCGACCTAACGTCCAGTGGGTCCGGAGTATCTCACAGGGTTCGACAGTGGCTCTGCACATCACTTTCTGGGGCAGACCGATTGTGCGTTGGAAATCTGAAGGACCTGCCATTAGGTCAGCATGTTCTCGCGCCCACAGTTGGATTGCTTAATGGCTACCAGCTCGACAAGCAGATTTCGCTGGACATTGAGGGTGCCTTTCTCCTGCTCTTTAGTGGACCTCGCGGTCCGGTCATTGCCGCTTGGTCCTCGGATAGGCAGATAAGGTGTACGATTCCGGCATCGCCAGGAACGGCTGAATCTTTGGTCATTGGCACGCCCGAACGGTTCGGTCGCACAATTGGCCGTTCAGGGCTAGTTGTAACATTGCGGAACGAACCTCAACTATTCCGAGCGCTGTCTGCGAACGCACTCTGGAACATTGCTGCGGCTTGGGACCCGCTGCCGCGAAACATCGTCTCGCCGGCGCAGCGGCAGATGGCGCTCATTCTGAGCATCCGCAACCCACTTGCAACCGTATTGAATGTCAACACAGGAACCAACACCCGCAGCCTCAAGCCAGGTGACAAGTGGACCTATGCGGTGCGCACGGACGTCTCCAGAACCGATGGACCAACCACCGTGCGAGCAGAGCTGAAGATCGCCGGACTCGGCACAATTGCTCAAGAAGCTCAGATATGGACCGACAACCCGCTCATCGTCTCGGTTGGGCCCGTGGTGGGACAGGCGCTCCCTGTCTCCATCAGCAATCCGTCGGGCGAGGAGTTCACCGGCAGCGTCTACGCCATGGTGATTGACGGCGCCGAACGCCGCGACGCGGTTAGTTCGCTTAAACTTGAACGAGATGGTTTCTGCGCAGACCTGAAACTGACGCTGCCATCGAAGCTGTCCGGCAGGTATCGCGTCGGCATCTGGATCAAGAACGAAAATGGAGCGCAGGTGCTCCGAGTGCCTACGGCAAATTACTTCCGGCTGTACGACACTCAGACTGAGGAGACTAATCCTCAAGATAGCCACTTCTCGTGGACACACTCTTCAGACCGGACGATAGTTCTCGCTCCAGTGCTCGCCTACTCTCCTGTCGGATCGCCTCTAGGCGATATTCGCGCCATGAAGCTCCCATACTCGGTGGCTCCAGGAGAAACAAACGATCTCGCGGTCGTGCGCCCCGAGCTGCGGCAGCCGGAGACACCACCCTCCGTGGTGTCTGCCTGGATGTTGGGACTGGGAGATTCGGTTGACGTTTCGTGCGTGTTCCGCAAGGGCGAAGAGCTTCTGGTTGTTCCTTATCGCGGAGGAATTCGGAGAGACAAGTGGACGGTGCTCACCGCATCCGTTCCAAAATCTGTGCAGGCGAACTGGAAAGGCCCTGATCCAGCCAAGAAGGGATGGGAGCTTGACCGGTTGATCACTATCACTGGCATCGGCGATGGCAGCAAGCGCGGGACCCTCTACGTTGCCCAGCCGACGCTGGTGAGGGAGTAGAACATGAAGGCAGCAGGATATAACGGAGCGACGGTAGTGGTCACTTTGCTTGCGCTGAGCGTGACGATCTGCGCCCAGGTATTGCAAACGTCCAGAATTACCGCCTTCGCCGGCACGGGTGCGCCAGGGTCTGTAGGCGACGGCGGGGTCGCGACGTCCGCCCAGCTTAACGAACCGTTCCACTGCGCGTTCGACTCACAAGGGACGCTCTATATTGCCGACATGGCGAACCACAAGATTCGCAGGGTTGGTCGCAACGGAGTCATCACGACGGTTGTAGGCACCGGCACGGCAGGCGCCAAGGGCGACGGAGGACCGGCAACTGAGGCTGAGCTCCATGAGCCGTATGGGGTCGCACTCGATTCCTGGGATAACCTCTACATCGTCGACCGGCTCAATGCGAAGATTCGACGGGTGGACCGCGCCACAGGCGTCATCACCACTCTTGCCGGAACGGGGGTTCGAGGCTCGTCTGAGGACGGCGGACCTGCCGGATCGGCCCAACTGAACGAACCCAACGGCATCGCCATCGATTCGAAGGACAGGCTCTACATTGCGGACGTCTCAGCAAACCGCATTCGAGTGGTTGATCTCCGCACAAGGCTAATCTCCACAATTGCAGGGACAGGCGTGCGCGCGAGAACCGGTGACGCGGGTCCGGCAGCGCTCGCGGGCATCAATGGCGCGAGGGCAGTCGCAGTTTGGCGCGATGAGATTGTCTACATCTGCGAGCGAGAGGGAAACGCCATCCGCAAGGTCGATCTCGAGTCCGGCATTATCACGCCATTCGCTGGCACGGGCAAGGCCGGCTACACAGGCGACGGCGGACGGGCAATCGAAGCCGCCTTCAACGGGCCTAAGTGGATATCACTTGACGCGCCCGGCAACCTCTATGTCGTAGACACCGAGAATCACTGCGTTCGACGCATCGATGCCCGGACTGGGATCATCACCACGGTTGCTGGGAACGGGCGAAAGGGCTCAACGGGAGACGGAAAGTCCGCGCTTGCAGCGATGCTCGACCGTCCGCACGGCTGTACCGTTCGAGGAGGCAAGCTCTATATCGCGGATTCGAACAATCACCGCATTAGGGTCACGTCTGTTCCACCGTAGGGGCAGCCCCCCGTGGCTGCCCAACGTGGCGGTTGGAGGATTGGAACCGGTGCGCGGCAGGAACCGATTTTGGATAGGCACCGCCGAAGGGTAGGCACCGCCGAAGGGTAGGCACGGGGGCCCACCCCTACAACATCGTCGCGGGATCCGTAGGGGCAGCCCCCCCGTGGCAGCCCCCCGTGGCTGCCCAATATGGCTGTAGGTGGGTAGGAACCGTTTGTGGGTAGGCACCACCGGAGGGTAGGCACTGGGACCCTACCCTGCAGCAACGTCACGCTATCCGTAGGGGCAGCCCCCGTGGCTGCCCTCACTTGGCATTTGACATCACTTCATAACGAGGAGCATCTTCACAATGGCGGAGTTCAACGGTCTCGGAATCGGGCTGCACAACCTAAGTCGACTGTCGCCTGCGCAGTCGCGCTCTATTAGCGCGGAAAACCCGAAGGGCGAAAAGGGCAAGGGCGGCATGGCAATGCCGCCTTTGGACGACAATGGAAAACCGAAGGGTTCGGCGCGCGAGCTAGGCCAGGGCTGGAAGGTTCGCCCGTGCATCTCCCTTCAGCCCGGAACCACCACGACTATTGCAGAGATCGACGGTCCCGGCGCCCTTCAGCACATCTGGATCACGGTTCATCCCGACTGGTGGCGCAGGCTGGTGGTTCGAGTCTACTGGGACGGCGAGGAGACGCCGAGCATCGAGGTTCCATTGGGCGACCTCTTCTGCAACGGCTGGTGCCAGAGGTGCAATATCTCATCGCTGCCCATCGCGGTGAATCCGGCTGGTGGGTTCAACTCCTACTGGGAGATGCCGTTTCGCAAGAGCGCGAGAGTGACCATCGAGAACCTCTGGGACGACGTCTGCAACGGATTCTTCTATCAGTTCGACTATGCGCTGACGGACGTGCCTGCAGATGCCGGCTACCTACACGCGCAGTGGCGGCGGAACAATCCCCTCCCCTATATGCAGGACCACACCCTGCTCGACGGAGTTGTTGGCCAGGGCCAGTATGTAGGGACCTATATCGCGTGGCAGGTGAACAACACCGGCTGGTGGGGCGAGGGCGAGATCAAGTTCTTCCTGGATGGCGACAAGGAGTTCCCCACCATCTGCGGCACGGGCACCGAGGATTACTTCGGCGGCGCGTGGAACTTCGAGCATCCGCAAGGGCAGTATGGCTCGTTCTCCACTCCATTCCTCGGACTTCCACAGGTCATCTCTGCGGGCGCCGAGGGCATGTACCGCAGCCAGCAGCGCTTCGGCCTTTATCGGTGGCACATTCAGGACCCCATCCGGTTCCAGCAGGACCTCCGGGTGACCATCCAAGCGCTCGGGTGGCGCTCCGGCGGCCGATACCTGCCGCTGCAGGACGACATCGCCTCGACCGCGTTCTGGTACCAATCGGAGCCGCATGCGCCGTTCCCTGCCCTGCCGGATCGGAATGGGCTAGAGGTGATCTAGCCTCCGGCGGACAGCAGCTTAGAGAGATTCATCGGATGCGGACCCTCGACGATCTCGAGATCGCTACGCCGCTCGACCTCCGGCATCATCGCCGCAGACACTTCGAGCAAGTCGACGAAGGCAGTGCTCTGAATCCGTGCGAGCCGAACAGTCTCAGGCGTACCATGTCCGCAGGCGCCGATGCCGGTCTGCACGCAGGCCACTGCGTCCTCGGCGATGATCGGTATCTTGCTGCGATAGGCGCCGCCCTCGCTGCTGGTACGATGGTTCGTGAAGGTCGCGGTGAAATCGACCCGCTCGATGAGCCTTCGGGTCACGACGTCGGTAAGGCCCAGGCCAGAGGCGTTGCCGTGTGTGTTGTCGGTTAGGTCCAGCACACAGAGCATCCGCACGGTCGGTCCAGGCCAGTCGTTGTCCGA
The DNA here is from genome assembly GCA_009885735.1 of bacterium. GTDB lineage: Bacteria > Armatimonadota > Chthonomonadetes > Chthonomonadales > CAJBBX01 > VFKD01. The sequence continues at coordinate 688 of VFKD01000432.1, read as the reverse complement.
CAGCGACGGCATCCGAACGCGCCCTATCACGTGCGTATCGAGGCCGCTTCCGCTGATGTCCTTGCCCATGCGGTCCACCACCAAGACGTCGAGGTCATCGAACGCGAGCCGGGGAGAAAGAGCACGAGATGCCTCAAGCAGCTCTGCCTCGCGATCTCCCGCGATGTCCACGGAAGTGAGACCGTGAATCTCGGCTGTGTGCCCCTCGGCGTTCTCAATGAGTCCGATGCCCCCTACGATATTCGTCTTCTCGACGAGCCGCCTTGCCACGCGCGGCATGGTATCTCGCAGGCCCAGGAAACCGTGCTGATGAATGGCAAGCGCGCCCTTGTGCTTGCCAAGGCCGATAGCGCACATCTTTGCCAGGCCGCTCTCAATGCGGCCATGAAAGCAGGTGTGATGCTTGATGCGATTGATCACTATAACGGCGTCTGCGCCGAGGGCGATCTTGTCGAAGAGAACCGGATAGCCGTCCTCAAGTGTGTCGACCTGCACCACCTCCATCGTGGCGCGCACCGGCGCGCCCATGGTGGCCAGCGAGATGCCGTAGTCCGCAAGGATCGACTCCTGCCCCTCGGCAACCGCGCCTCCGTGGCTGCCCATCGCGGGAACGATGAACGGCTCCGCTCCGACGCGCTTAAGTTCGTCGATGACTGTTCGCACCACGAGGGGCAGGTTCGCGACGCCT
>VFKD01000135.1 GCA_009885735.1 bacterium | reverse complement strand
CGGATGAGCGCAACTTGGCGTGGCGCGCGGCTAACGTGGTTCTGCGGCATGCTGATTGTGCCGAAGGCGTGCGGATTGACCTGATCAAGAATATCCCAACCCAGGCGGGTCTCGGCGGCGGAAGCTCGAATGCCGCGAGCGTGTTGATGGGTGTGAATGCGATTCTGGAGCTGAATGTTTCGCTCAATGAGCTTGTCCGGCTTGGAGCCCAGCTCGGATCAGACGTGCCGTTCTTCCTCACCGCGGGCACGGCATCTGCCCGGGGAAGAGGTGAACTGATCACGGCGCTGGACGATGGTCCGGCCCTGTGGCTGGTCGTCGTTAAGCCGGATGCCTGCGTCTCGACCGCAGCGGCATATGCCGCGATGGACTTGCTGACTGATAGAATCTCGGCGCGGGCCACCGCGTCAATGGAGAGAGTTCTTACCGATGCAGATCGCACCCGAGTTGTTGCGCGAATGACCAACGACTTTGAGCAGGTCGTCTGCCCCATGGAGTTGAGCATTCAGCTTCTGCTGGACGACCTGATGATGGCAAGGGCGCAGAACGCGAGGCTCTGCGGAAGCGGCTCGGCTGCGTTCGGAGTGGCCGCCTCTGAGGTGGACGCCGAGAAGATGGCGACGCTGCTTCGCAGGAAGTACCAGAAGGTATGGGTGTGTCGAACGCTCACTCGCGCAGAGGCCCTGCCGCAATTCGTCCTGAAGGGCTTGGATTAGGTGGCCGAACCCATTAAGGCAGCGGCAATCATCCTCGCGGGGGGCTCTGCCAGCAAGGAGATTGCAGACGCAACCGGTGTGCAGAATCGGGCCCTGATTCACCTTGGGGATCGCCCGATGCTGGACTATGTGGTCGCCGCCTTGGTGGATTCGCAAGCTATAGACCGAATTGTGGTTGTTGGCAACCTTCCGGCAGACAGCCGGTACGAGCTGGTTCCCGATGGCGGCGACTTCGTCGCGAACCTCTTTGGGGGCATCGCTGCCGTGGGAGATGCAGACTACGCTCTCGTGTGTACCGCGGATATACCTTTCATCACTGGGAAGCATATCCAGGAGTTCGTCTCCGCGGCGCTTGCCCTCGACGCAAATGCAGTATATCCCGTGGTTCAGGTGGCCGAGTGCTATGCCCGGTTCCCCGGCGTGAAGCGAACTGCACTGAAGCTGAAGGAGGGAAAGCTAACGGGCGGCAATGTGATGCTCGTTCGTCCGAAGTTCCTCTTAAGCCAGAAGGGCAGGGTTCAGGCCGCCTACGAGGCGCGAAAGCAGCCCTGGAAGCTCGCCCTCATGCTGGGTCTTGGGACTCTCATTCGCGTAGTCCTGGCGCAGAAGGTAAGCCAGAACCTAGTGGATGTGCCGAGGCTGGAACGCGTTGCCTCTAGGCTGTTGGGCGGCAAGGCACGAGCGCTCGTTAGCTCGTGCGCGGAGCTCGCCACAGACCTGGATAGGCTGTCGGACATCACGCCATACCTGAACGGGTTGCCCATCAGGAACACTTAGGTGTTGGCATGTCCTCACTATCCTGCCGCACTGTCCCTTGTGTCCCCTAAGTCCCTTCCGTCCCTAGCGTGACTGATGCGGCACCCCTACGCCAACCCTCGGTCTACGGCAGCTGCGACGCGCCGAAGCGAGTTCATCAGCTCGCTGAACTGAGCGGGGTCGAGAGACTGCTGCCCATCCGACAGCGCCTCTCGCGGGCTTGGATGGACCTCAATAATGAGGCCATCGCATCCCGAGGCAACTGCTGCACGCGCCATGGCGCCCACATATTTCGCATGGCCTATGCCGTGGCTCGGGTCCACGATGATTGGGAGATGCGTGATCTCCTTGAGGATGGGAACAGCGTTTAAGTCGAGCGTGTTCCTTGCATAGGTCCTGTCCAGCGGATGAACTCCCCGCTCGCACAGCGCGACCCGGCTGCTTCCGTGATGCAGTACATATTCCGCGGCTTGCAGCAGTTCATCGAGCGATGCGCTTGGACCACGTTTCAGGAGCACGGGATGGCCGGACCTGCCCGCGGCAGTCAGCAGAGGGTAGTTCTGCATGTTCCGAGCGCCGATCTGAAGCATGTCTACGTGCGCCGCGACGCTCTCCACGTCCCCTGGGTCCACAACCTCGGTGACGGTTGCAATCCCGACCTCGGCGCGCACGTCTCGAAGCAGTTCGAGACCCTCCTCTCGCAGGCCCTGGAACGAATAGGGGCTCGTGCGTGGTTTGAACGCTCCGCCTCGCAGAATAGTGGCGCCCGCGTCCTTTACGGCCCTCGCCGCCGCGAATATCTGTTCGCGGCTCTCCACAGCGCACGGTCCCGCCATCACGACGCAGTCCGGACCGCCGATGAGCGCGTCTCCTACCTTGAAACTCGTCGACTCCGCGCGGAACTCTCGGGATGCCAGCTTGTACGGACGGCTCACATGGACGACGTTTGCGACGCCGGAATACGCCATCAGCGCATTGCGAAGAGGCTCGCGCATGTCCGGGGGAATGGCGCTTGGGATGCCGATGGCTACGTGGGCGCCTCCCGGCATGGTGACTGTTGCGAGTCCCGCAGCCTCAATGTGCGCTACCACCTCGCCTATTTCGTCGGGAGACGCTCCCGCATTCATCAGAACTATCATCGATTCCGCCTGTTCGGGTTCGGGCTGTCCGGGTGAGCGAGAGTATAGCATACGGGGCAACAACATCAGAATAGCTATTCTGGCAATAAGATTTCTGAGAGGGTTGACGTATTGCCGTTGCCTCTGTAGAATAACGTCTGAGGCCATCTTGCGATGCATACACAGTATCGGCTTCAGTAGGCATAGTTGGTGTCCCCGAATCTGACGGAGGCAATCCATGGCTCGACCAGACGACTGCCCACTCACTCCCGCGCTGCTGGAACTGGTCCAGGCCGCGATGAAGAGCGACAAGATTACCAACAAGGTCCTCGCCGAGATACTGTTCCGCGAGCCTAGTACCATCAACCGCGAGTTCAAGCGGTGCTTCAAGCTTGCTGGAGTCGACAACCGGCACACCCTGCTGCGCGTTGCAGAGAGGCGTGGATGGGGAAATATTCCCATTCAGGCCGACACTCCACCCGAAATTGTCCCCATTTGGTCAGTTGACCATGGCTCCATCCGTGCCGTAGAATGTCTGCAAGCTGGTGACAATACCAGGCAGGCTTCTGCGAGCAAGGGAGAATTTACGATGGCCATTGCAACGATGTCTTATGACCCCGAAGGCGTATGCATTGCAAACCCCGGCGGACTGCCTTGGGGCGGCGGCGCGCAAGGCTGCACTCCTCCCGCGAATCAGTACGGCTACGACTGGACGGCCCAGAACCCGCAATACCGCCCTCTGCCGCTGCCATCGGGCCAGCTCATCATCGATCCGGACATCTCGCTGCCTGCCAAGGGCTTCCCGCTCCTCATCGAGATGAAGTACGGCTCGCAGCAGACCGTGAACGAAGAGTATGGCCGCGCGCGCACCGCCACGGTGAAGGCGCACATCGTGTCGGCCACATTCGGCTCAGCGGTAACAGTAGTGCACGGCGACTTCGTGGACCGGCCCTATAGCAACGCGGGTACCTCCGGCTTCACGACCACCTACACGCCTGCGGCAGGTTCCGGCAGCCTTGCCTCGCTCGTCTACGACAGCGCGGCGGCGGAGTTCACCGACTCTTTCCCCACTGGTATGAAGATGGTCTACAAGACCCAGGCGCCCACCGCCTACCCCACGCGCAGGCAGCTTACGCGGGTTCTGGACAGCAGCGGGAACACACAGACCTACACCTACGGGACCGGCGATGAAGAGGGCCTGCTCAAGAAGATTGAAGTCCCTGGCGGAAAAGTCGTCTCGCTTGTCTACTCGAACAGCGTGGGTACGTCCCTACTGTATAGCATTGAGGACTGGGGCAACCGACTCATGACATTTCAGTATGATGCGGACCGGAACCTCACTACGGTTCAGACCCCCATAGGCTGCACCACGAAATATGGATACGCGAAGGCAGGCGGCTCCGGCACGACCGTGGTCCATTCGATAGAGGACGGAAAGGGCTACGTAACTAGCTATGGCTACGATACATCCGGCAGAGTGGTGACCATGGCCTGCGGCGCGGCGGTCTGGACCTGGATATACGGCGCATTCGCAGGGGACCCGACGGCCACTGTGTCTCCCACCGGCGCCAGGACCACCTTCAACTTCGACTCCGCGGGACTGGTGAGCAGCATCAACAAGCCCGAGGGCTACACCGCGACGATGAGCTACAACACCAATCGCATCAAGGTGACGGAGGACATCCCGGCGGGCCGGATTCTGAGCCTGGTATATGACACGAACCTGTGGCTCCCCACGAAGTCGGCCGATGGACTGAACAACGTGACGACTATGCAGTACGATAGCTATGGTAACCTCACGACCCTGGTGGATGCGGAGGCCAAGACTTGGACCTTTGGGTATGACGGCACCGGCTCGACCCACCTGCTTATTCGGAGCACGGACCCCCTTGCCCGCGTAAACTCAATGTCCTACGATGCGAGCGGACAGCTCACCAAGGTGACCGACGCCAGGGGCTTGGTGACGTCTCTAAGCTGGGATGCGTACGGCAACGTCGTCAGCGTTATGGCGAGCGACGGCGGCGTCACGACCATGCAGTATGATTCACTGAATCGCCTCACGACCTTGACGGATGCTCTCGGAAGGACCAGTTCCTTCTCATGGGACGCGGCAAACAACCGCACGGGCGCCACGAATGGAGCGGGCGAGCACAGCACCTTTGTTTACGACACCTGCCAGCTTGTGGCTGTCGTTGATCCCCTCAACCATCGCACCAGTTTCAGCTATGGTCGCTACGGCAACCTTGCGACCGAGCAGAACGCGCTCGGCGCTTACACTTCCTACGTTTACGATTCCATGGGCTACCTTGAGAGCGTGCAGGACTCGCTGGGCAACTATGTGACTCAGGTCTGGAACTCATCCAAGCAGCGGACCGCAAGCATCGACCAACTCGGGAATCGGACCAGTTTTCAATATG
>VFKD01000348.1 GCA_009885735.1 bacterium | reverse complement strand
CGCGAGGGATTTTAAGTCCCTTGTGTCTGCCATTCCACCACCTGGGCGCGCCCTGCCGAGAGCCCTATCATAGGGCTTTTGGGGGCTTCTCGTCAATGGTTGGAGCGCCTTCGCCAATTCGTGGCACGGGCGTCCCGCCCGTGAATGAACATCTCCAATTCGTGGCACGGACGTCCCGCCCGTGTATGAACATCTCCAAGTCGTGGCACGGGCGCCCCGCCCGTGAATGAACATCTCCAAGTCGTGGCACGGGCGTCCCGCCCATGAAAGAGACAAGCATACAACGATGACGGCGCGTAGGCCCGTAGGGGCAAAGCATCCACCCAGCCACCTACCGGGAATGCGGCAACCTTCTGTGTGGATGCTTCGCCAGTGGTTGGATTGGTGTACGTCTATCTGTCGGCGCGAAAGGCGAGGCAGCCGCAGACAACCGCAGACAGCCGCGTCGCCCAACAGCGGACCCTATGTACGGGGCGAAGGGCGAAGCATCCGCATACAGCCCTTCCGCACGGTTAGGAACTGTTCGTGCGGATGCTTCGCCCCTACAACGGCGCGTCATGGACCTGCGTCTACTGCGGTGGTGCGGACCCATGGGCGGACCGCTCGGACCCGCTGCTCCAATGTGGAGACATCACACCGCCCTTTGTGCTGCCCTGCACAGTGCTTCGTGCGACGCCGCGACAGCGCCTAGGCATGAATCTCCGTTCGCCTGATGGCCCGTAGAAGGATTTCTGCCGAAGTAACGTATAGTATTGATTGTCGTACCTTGGGAGATGACTATGACTTCTGACATCACATCAGACGAACAGCCCGGCCGTGTGTCGGTGAAAGTGGACCTGAGGTCCGCCAACTTGACACCTGCCGCTTATGCCAATCGCACACTTGTACAGGTCTCAGAGGATGAGTACGTAATCTCGTTCTTCAATATTGTTCCTCCCGCGATGGCAGGAACGATTGAGGAGCAACTAGACCACGCGAAGTCACTCACTGCGATCGCGGCGACTTGCGTCGCAAGAATTCAGGTCACTCCCAAGCACCTGGATGGTTTGATCAAGGCGCTGCAAGACGCAAAGGTGGGCCTAGATGCATCAACCTGAAGTCAGACCGTTGACAATCTATGCTTCGCATACAGTCGGGCCGCGAGACCACCGTTCCATGCAAGCCTGGAACTCGGCGGACATGCACAGCCTGCGGTTCACGTCACCAGATGCAGCCTGGATGACCATGTACAGCATTCGAGTAGGTGTACCTGACGTGGCGCCAGCACGGGCGTCCGACGCTGCCGACAGCCCGTTCTCAAGAACAATTGATGAGTTGGACCTTCTTGCAGAAGGCAAATTGTATGATGATGAGCCACTGCCAACATCTGAAGCGTACAAGACAACCAGGTTGCTGCTTCTCCGTACCGCTCGACGTCTCGAAGGAGTCGGTCCTCACGGACACCTTCTGAGCGAGCCGCCTGGAGGCGTGCGAGCCGAGTGGGACAATGGGCCGAAGTGTGTTACTTTGATGGTTGGCCCTGACGATACTGCAAGGTCCTATATTCATCGCTATGGGTCCGGCACAAGTGAACTCATCAGCCTCTCGGAATCTAACACTGATCGTGATCTGGCTGCCTGGTTAATCTGGCTCGCCACGTGATGGCGGACGGTTCTGCGCCTTACCCGATCGTTTCCGGAAACAGCCTCTGCTTTCGGCTAGGAGGCAGGAGGGCTTGGGTCAAGAGTGACGGCTCGCCATCGCGAGATGCCTTTGTCCTCAGGATGAACCATGACACCGACGGACTGTCCGTCTCCCTAGGCACAGTGACCAACGGAGAAGCTGCCTCCAAGATTCTGAGCAAGACATACGCCGTCTGGTGGTTAATCGTAGGAGAAATCCGGACCGTAGGCTCTGGGTTTGCCAGGCCCGTGGATGTGATTCAGGATGCAGATGACCATGGCATCATCGCTGGATTGCCACCTTCTGACGTCGATCTCCTGTTGGCTGAGAACATCGCCAAGGAGTTGTCGCTTCGCGCTCACTGCTGCTGGCCAACGGACGCCGCATCCTATACTCCTGAACCAATACTCAAGTGATCTAGCTCGGACTTCGGAGGTGCGATGGTTTGGTAGAACACTCTCCCTCGAGTATATGTGGCGACACCAGAGCTGTGCGCGCCGGTTGCCCCAAGTCCACGGCACGTCGGCGTGCCCTTCAAGAGCGGATAGAGGCACTTGATGAGGTCATAGACAGCTTGAACGCCCTGACGGCCTACTAGATCACAACTACAACAACGCCACCCGGACATTTCAATCTGGCACGGCACTAGGACATTTCAATCTGGGCAGGACAAAAAAAATCGTTAACCACCCCTTGACACGCCGATCCAACCACCCTATAATGACACTGTACGGACTCCATCGTTCCCAGCGCACTGTGTCCAACGGAGGATATCACAATGCTCGCAATTGGCAACATGATTCGACCTCTCTCTCTCTCTCTCTCTCTCTCTCTCTCTCTCTGCGTAGGCTCCGGCTACTCGCCTTCTGCTGCCTCGTCCTCCTAGCCGTTTCTGCCCCACGCTCCAAGGGCGCAGTGTACGCCGCTGTGCAACTGGGCGAAATCACCAAGCTCCTGCCGTGGCCACAGTATTTTAGCGGCACTCGGACCAAAATCTTTGGTCAGATCTGGACCACCACTCCCGGCGCCTATATCACGTGGTACAGACTCAAGATCGGTGGCATCACGGTAAGGGAATACATACGGATTCCAGGATTCCCGCCGTGGTCATACATGTATGACCAAGTGGTTTTTGCCTCTACCAACTTCCCAGACGCGACGAACCTCGCGGTGACGATGGAGGGTGGAGATTCTGCGGGAGGCACAGTCAGTTTTCCCCGATCGGCGATGGTGTACAACAAGGCCACTCTGTATGGCAGATACGACTTCGAGACGACGGTAGGTGGCGCTGGGACTCCCATCGCCGGAGTCAACCTAACCGTCATGAATCACAACATTTCGCGCACCGTGACGACCCTTGGATGGACAAAAGCACAGATTCTGGATGATATCCTCCCTTGCACGGTCTTCTATGTAAACACGCATGGATGGCACACTCCCCCATTCTTCACTTCGGACGTGAATGATCCAGGTCCTGTACCAGAATCCGAGAAAGTGTTTGCTCCCGACGTCGTAGATAAGCGTATATTGGCAGTCGGAACCGGCAAGCCACCGAACAACACCGGCATACCTCCAGTGAATCTGTCATGGGTTGACGCTTGCATGACGAGCTCAGGAACGAACCAGACTGGAAACATGTTTGCTGAGGCGTTCCTGTGGCCCTACTTCAATGCGTACAACGACGGCTGGACCGAGAACCAAGCGCATCTTGGCTGGAATATCAGCCCTTTTACCGCCAAGACCACGGTAACTACCAGTGCCTTCTGGGGAGCCTTAGCTGCCCGGAAGACAGCCCGTCAAGCGCGAGACCTCGCTCTCATAGCGTATTACCTCCCTGCTGCACCGCCAACAGAGAAGACTCTATTGTGCTGGGGTGACTATAACACGCGGCTCTGGGGTCTTTACACAGGCACAACTTCGCTGCCATCGGGACAATGGCACAACTAGCGACAACTTGAGCAATAGGAGCACAAGATGAAGGGATTACTTTGGGTGACCAGCTGTGTGCTGCTCGCTATGACAGGAATCTGGTTTTGGAACGGCCCAAGAGCGGCAGGAGCGCTGGCATACGCTCCAGTGCCGCGACCAATCGGTGCGGCAGCGAGATCTCAAGTAGACAACCGTGCAGCGGCCGTAGCAGCCGCGAAGGGATTCCTTAAGGCAATTGGCAGGGGCGATCCGGGAGTTCCATCACAGCTTGCCAAGATACCAATGCCGTTTGGGGACATCTGGGATGTTACTTGGAATGACCAGTACTGGTTCGTGATAGATGCGGAAACAATCGCAATTCGGATGTACGAGAATTCGGGCCGTGTCGATGACCAAGTTCATCGCAGAAACCGGACCGGTCTTCGTGTGATAGCTTCGAAGCAGGCCGCAGAGGAGTGCGCCCGCGACCTTGCGACAAAGCTAAAGTTCCCTGGCGAAGCGTTTGTCGAGAGCAGTGACGTCTTCGATGATGATGACCCCGGCAAGACTGACGCGAACAAAATCGGAAAGGCCACAGTTCGACTGGCGACGCGTCCATATGGCTACCCATTCCTGCAGGGAGGTAACGGCATGTCATTCGACATCGACCCCCAGGACGGTCTGCTTGTACAGTTGTTCCAGAACTGGGAAGTGGAGATAGCAAGCCACGACCCACGAATTGCGAAGGAGGCGGCCGCTGCGACTTCCCAGAATGCATACGAGAGCCACTACTCGACGCGCTACAGCCCACTCAGAGGCAACCAGGATGGGTCGAAGCCGCCGAAGCTTGGATACGTGGTGCCCAACGGCATGTTTGGGAGCAAGTTGAATGAAACGCGTCGGCCATTCAAAGCACGTCTGGCGTGGGTGGTCTACTTCGGCGAGGAGTCGGTCTGGATCGACGCAGGCAACGGTGCCGTCTTGGGAGGGGAACTATTGAAGTAACATACAAGACTGCTTGAGGATCTGGTGCGCCGGCTGCCCCATCTGAGTGGCACGCTGCCGCATCCAGCAGTCACCATCCTACTTCCAGTGCAACGGTACGTGCCTCTGGGATGGCGGCATCGACAGTGCAAGTCATCCCGCCGCGCATGATCTTCTCTGCGCCTCTGTGGTGCAGACCGCCCTTGCCGTTCCTGCCCGCTGCCCTTGACTTGCGCCCATAGCACGGCGTATAATCTGGATGCGTGCAGCCCACAGGCTGGCATGCAAGTTCTTGCGCTCGTAGCTCAGCGGATAGAGCACCAGGTTGCGGACCTGGGGGCCGGGGGTTCAATTCCCTTCGAGCGCACCACACTGCTAGAGACGCGATGCCTCGCGTCTCTATGCGTTTGTCTGCCTTCGTAGCTCAGTGGATAGAGCTGGGGCGTCCTAAGCCCTGAGTCGGGGGTTCGATTCCCTCCGGGGGCACATTGCCGCACGTCGAGACGGAATCTCCGGTCGCCCGCGCCACGGCGGGCCGGCTCTGGAGAGATCGCGGAGGGGTCGCATAGTGGTCGAGTGCGTCCGCCTCGAAAGCGGATAGGTCAAAAGCCTCGCGGGTTCGAATCCCGCCCCCTCCGCCAGGTTCTCACCCTGGTCCAACCCAGATGTATCTGTGCGATGGTGCCTAACCTCAAGTTACCTGTATTCAACCAACCCGCTGATGCGGCTCCCCGGACGGTCGTACCGTCGCGCTCTCGTCTCCGCTATACTATAAGCCGTACGTGTTAAGGTCACTCCTTCGTGCGCCGCACGTCTCTGAATATGGGCCAAGACAACCTCCTGTGCGAACGGCTCACCGGGCGATATCAAGGCCAGAGTCGCAGCGTGCCTTGGCTCGGCGCATCAGAAGCAGTGTGACCAATTGTCACAGTTGCAGTTGGCTTACTCTTTCGACAGGGCCATGGCTCTGCCGCTCACCCACTAGGCGGCGCAAGTCTGACGTGCCCGGTGGCTGAAACACGGGGCTCGGTAAGGGTTACCTCTTGAACTACGAATGGAAGCGCTTCTGGTCACGACCAACTGATCCGTTCACCCTGGACACCAACGGTTATCTCGCCGATCCGTTGGCTGAGTGGGGCCACGTGTTTAGCCCAGAGGTAAAGCAGTTCGATCAGATTGCAGACGTGCCGTGTCTGGTATTACTTGGTGAACCTGGCATCGGCAAGTCGCATGTGATCAGCCACGAGTACGCAAGGCACAAACTACTGATCGAGGCAACGGGCGATACAGCTTTGAGGGTCGACCTGAGGTCTGCAGGATCCGATCAGAGATTGGAGGACATGGTCTTCAATTCGAGCAACTTCCAGGAATGGGTGGCCGGTACTCACCGCCTCCACCTCTACCTAGACAGTCTTGATGAGTGCCTCTTGCGAGTGGGCGTGGTTGCTACATTACTCGCCGATGATTTGCCAAAATACGAGTGCGAACGACTTTCGGTAAGGATTGCCTGCCGGACTGCCGTGTGGCCCGACCATGTTCTTGGCGCAGCATTAAGGACGATCTACGGAGACGATGCGTACGACAGTTACGAACTCCTGCCGTTGCGCCGGATCGACGTAACGTCCGCAGCGGTCGCCAATGGACTCGATGCCGAACAGTTCCTTGATGCCGTTAGTGAACTTGGTGCTGCGGCGTTTGCAAGTCGTCCCATTACCCTCGGTTTTCTGCTTAGGTCCTATGCATCCAACGGCGCGCTTCCTTCATCTCGATACGATCTGTACGAGCAAGGCTGCCGGATGCTCTGCGATGAGAATAATGTGAGTCGCAGAGATTCACGGGACATCCCGCGATTGACCGGCGCCCAGAGGTTTGCGGTCGCGTCCCGCATCGCTGCTGCAACAGTTTATACCAACCGATCCGCGGTATTCTGCGGTGCCATTAGTGAGTTTGCACCACCGGATGTGTTGCGGCTATCGGACTTGACAGTCGGCACTGAGGAGGCTTTCGGCGAGCGCATCGAGGTAGGTGAGAAGGCGGTCTGTGAGGTCCTTGACACCGGCTTGTTTTCCTCTCGTGGGGAGCAACTATTGGGCTGGGCACACCAGACATACGCCGAGTTTTTAGCAGCCAGGTACTTGCTCAATCACTCTGTTTCTGTTCCTCAACTCAACTCGATCATTCTACATGCGGATGGTCGGGTCGTTCCGCAACTGCATGAGACGGTCGCCTGGTTGGCAGGACGAACGCCCGAACTGTTGGAGCAACTGGTCGTTACCGAGCCTGAGATACTCCTCCAAACGGACGTCACTGACCCGTTTGTCCGGGAGAGGCTCCTTACAGAGCTACTCGCGCGGTATGAGGTCGGGCGCCTCTCGGTCGGGGAGATTCCGCCCTTTGAGCACCTTCGCAAGCTGAACCATCCAGGGATCGAAGCCCAGTTGCGCACCTACATTGAGGACTCTAACCTACACCTAGCCAGCCGGAAGGCCGCGGTTGAGATCGCCAAGGCGTGTCGCGTGCAGCAACTTCAGGATGTTCTATTGCGTGTTGCCCTCAGCGAGGCGGAACACTACTATCTTCGCGTCCAATGTGTTGCTGCCCTGTCGCAAATTGCCGATGACTCACACAAGGCCCTGTTGCGGACACTGCTTCAGAGTTCGCCTGAGCAGGATGAGGACGACGAACTTCGGGGTTTCACGCTCTGGGCACTCTGGCCAAGTCAACTCGGCACAGCCGACCTACTCGCCGCCCTGATCCAGTCAAACAATCCTCACCTTCATGGAAGATATGCAAGCTTTCTGTGCTCCAACTTTGCGGACTTGATTCCACCAGAAGACCTGCCGATCGCACTCGCCTGGGCTGCCCAACAGGAACATCCAAGTAATCCCATCCATCCGTTCAAGAAGCCTATTGCTGCTATCGTTGGGCTTGCCTGGCAGCACCTAGAACGGTCAGATGTTCTCATTGCTCTTGCAGCTACCATATGCCAGTGGATGGACAGATACCAGGGCTCGATTCCGGGACTGATATCAGATGATGGCACCATTCTCGCTCAAAGTGACCCGATCAGGTGGCGCTCAATCTTGGTGGCGATGCTTGACAAGGTGGAGTCGTCTGGCGGGGACCCAACCACAGTCGCGCGTGCCTGGGTGTTGGCCCGTGCTCATCCTGATGTGAGGTGGCTGATCGAACAGACTGCCGAGGCATCGTCACTCAGGCACCACGTAGCGTACGCCAAACTTATTCGCTATCAGTTGCCGCGACCTGATCCTGAGCAGTTCGACGCGATCTATATAGCCAGCATCAGTAGCGAAGCACTTCGCAAGGAGTACTCGTACCTGCTAGAGCCGGTGGCACTTGACTCAGAGCGTGCCGTCATCATGCGGCGAGACCATCTGCGTGATTGTGAGTGGCGCGAGCGCGAGGCTGTTCGTACGCAGCCTTCGCCCGGAGACCCGAGTGCGCAAGCGCTTAGACACTTGACAGATTTCGAGGCTGGCAATCTCGAGGCCTGGGTACGTCTCAACCGTTACTTCCTATCGCACAGCAACGGATTCTCCGATAGCGACGACTTCGAGGCTGACCTTACAACATGTAAAGGGTGGGTCGACGCGGAGGAACCAATTCGTTTCCGCATTCTTGAGGCGGCCATTGATTATGTGCTGCGAGCAACGCCGGACATAGGCGCATGCGTTCACGCCAACGTTATTGATCATGGCGCGTACGCCGGCTACCGTGCTCTGCGATTGCTCGCAAGCGAGCGTCCGGCCGCTCTTCACTCATTGCCATCGGCGGTATGGCGCATGTGGGCACCGCTGTGTATAGCATTTCCAACAACCAATGCTGGGCCAGGGTGGCTACAGCATAAGGAGTTGGCAGCGGAGGCATATCGTCATTCGCCGGACACAGTGATCGAGACATTGGTTACTCAGATCGACAAGCAGAACGGAGAGCATGGGCATCTCTTCGTCCTTTATACTGTAGATTCGTTCCTGGACGCACGCATCGCTGGCGCGCTGGCGAACAGGCTTCGCGACCCTACGCTCACTCCTCAAGCGCTGAAGGACATCCTGAGGCGACTTCTAGTTCGTCAGGACGAGGAGTTCCGTCCGCATCGGCTCTGCGGTATCACATTCGCAGAGGGCTTGGTGCGGAACTTCGCCGAGCGCGGAACGGATCGGGACAAGGCTCTCGCCGCAGCCCACAGCCTGATGACGCAAGGTCAAGGCGGAGGTTGGGGGGTGGTATGGGCAGTCATACAGCAAGATTCTGACTTTGGCAGAGAACTCATAGACCTGGTCTCGTCGGGTGCAAGAGATGCATCTTCCACGCTGGAACCACTTGCGGAAAAGGACTTGGCGGACCTGTTCCTATGGCTCATCCACGAGTACCCAACTGAGGATGTCTCAAGTGACGCCGGATCCGCAGTGCATTGGCGCTCCGACGTACTGCGGGCGATTCAATTTCGAGGAACGGAGGCGGCAATTCACGCGATGCAACGGATCGCCAACATACATCCGGAGTTAGTGTGGATTCCGATGATAATACGCGAGACACAAGCGTCGATTCGGCGGATCACTTGGCAGCCGCTGACGCCTCGCGACATTGTCCGCTTGGCGCACGACGCCAAAGCTCGAGTCGTTCAGGATGGAGACCACCTCCTAACCTTGGTTTTGGAGAGCCTAGGCCGCTTCGAACGTGAACTGCATGGAGAGACACCGCTAGTGAGCTCACTCTGGTATCCGATAAAGGGTGCCTCCGCTCCGGCAGTTGTATATCGTCCGCAAGACGAGAGCCACTTGTCCGACCAGATAAGACGTCACCTTGTTCGTGACCTCAGTGACCTACCTGTGGTTGTCAACCGCGAGGTTCAGATAAGGCCAAGGCGAGGCGACCAGCCCGGAGAGAACACGGACATTCATGTTGACGCAGTCATCATGGATGCCAATCACCATGTTATTGACACTGTGAGCGTAATAGTTGAGACAAAATGCTGCTGGAATCGAGAGCTTGAGACGGCGATGCAGACCCAGTTGGTTGATCGCTACATGAAGGACAACGCATGTAGGCACGGACTGTACGTGGTTGGATGGTTCAATTGTGATAGTTGGGATACGAAGGACAAACGAAAGAACCAGGCTCCCGAGTTGACCATCGACGCGGCGCGGGCGAAGTTCGCGGCGCAGGCCGCCTCGTTGACAGGTGGCGGTACGCGGATCGCATCGTATGTCATAGATACTGCTCTTCGGTAGGAACCAAGCCCCTCCGCTAGGTTCTCCATCACCCCTTCACTCCACTCCAGCAAAAAAACCAGCTTTGCGGTACAATAGTCCCAATACCGCGCAGAGCGGACACTTTGGCAGTAGGCACCCGATAAGCAAAGGCCGCGATAAACGCGCTTATTACGCGCTCATTGCGACCTTTTGTCTGTTTTGAATTGGTTCCGCGCGCAGGCGCGAAGAGGGAGTTGCACAGCCTTGAGAATGACACTTGAAACGAAGAGCCGCGCAAGCAAGATGACTGGCTCGGCAATGGCGGCGCTTCGCCGTGAAGGCTTCATCCCCGTCAGTATATCAGAGCGCGGCGAGCCAACGCAGCACTGCTCGGTCTCGCGCCAGAAGCTGTCCGACATACTGCGTAACCACGGCAACTCGGCCATCATCGAGCTCCAAGGACTCGCCGGCGCTCCAAACTGCCTGGTGATCTCCCGAGACCTCCAGAGGGACTATCTTGGCGCCAAGCTGACGCATGTGGGCTTCCAGAGGCTCTCCGGTAAAGCGCCCATCACCGCGGAGGCTCGAATTACGCTGGTAGGTCACTCGGAAGAGGTACACAACGGTTCTTGCAGGCTCGAGCAGGTCGCAGCCACAATACTTGTGCGAGCCGAGCCGAGCAAGCTGCCGGAGCAGATCGAGATGGACATCTCCGCAATGCAGATGGGTTCGGTTCTTCATGTGTCCGCGCTAGGAGTTGATCCCAGCTACGAGGTCGTCTCACCGGCCGACATGGTGGTTGCAGTGATGCACGCGATGATGCGCACGGCGCCCGAGCCGGTACAGGATGCCACCGAGGCGCCGAAATAGTGCCAACCGGAATAGCTGAAGGAACTCGAGCCACAACGGCAGCAGCAGGCCGTGTACACCCTACTGAGGAACGATATATGCAGTCTGAGACGGTGGATTTGAAGAAGCAGATAGCTCAGTCGGACTGGTACAAAGGGTTGTCGAAGTACGAAAAGCCGAACGTTCCAAAAGCAACGTGGCAGATTCTGAACACGTTCATCCCCTACTTTGCTCTTTGGGCTGTGATGGTACGGATGCTTCAGGTTGGTGTATCGTTTTGGTACATTCTCCCGATCGCGGCGGTGGCTGCCGGCCTCCTCGCCCGTATCTTCATCTTCTTTCACGACTGCTGCCACGGGTCGTTCTTCGCATCGCGCACGGCCAACAAGATTCTGGGCTTCGTCTCGGGCGTCTTGGTGTTCACGCCGCATGAAGATTGGCGACGAACCCACTCACAGCACCACAGTTCGTCTGGAGACCTGGACCGGCGCGGCAACGGCGACGTCTGGACCATGACGACCGACGAGTACCTCGCGGCCTCGAAGCTGCAGCGGTTCACCTATCGGCTCTTCAGAAGTCCACCCGTACTGTTTGTCATTGCGCCGCTCTTCATGTTCATGCTGCTGCATCGCTTTCCGCATAAGGGCGCCGGAAGGCGAGAACGCCACAGCGTGATGATCACCAATTTCGGCATCCTGGGAGTGGTCACTCTGGCCTGCGCCACCATCGGCTGGCGAACCTACCTCATGGTGCAGGTACCCATCGTCTTCATCGCCTTCGGCATCGGAGTTTGGCTGTTCTATGTGCAGCACCAGTTCGAGGACGACTATTGGGAGCACCACGGCGACTGGGACCCGATGAGGGCTGCCCTGGAAGGCAGCTCGTACTACAAACTGCCGAAAGTCCTCCAGTGGTTCACCGGCAACATCGGTCTGCACCACGTACACCATCTGCGTCCCGGCATTCCAAACTACAACCTGCAGCAGGCGCTCGACGAGACGCCCGCGCTGCAGGAGGTTCCACACCTGACGCTCCTCACGAGCCTGAAGTCGCTCTTCCTGCATCTGTGGGACGAGAAAACGAAGAAGCTGGTCGGATTTGGGTGGCTTCGAACGCACCGTCGCGCGAGCGCCTCGGCCACGCTAAGCAGATAGTCCAAAGACGGTTCACATGAAAAAGGCCGCTCGCAACGAGCGGCCTTTTTTCCTTACGTCAGATTCGGACTAGTAGCGGCCACCTCGGTTGTAACCGCCGCCACCACCACCACCGCTGCGTCGCTCTTCGCGGGGCTTCGCCTCGTTCACAACCAGGGTTCGCCCCTGCATCAGGGTCCCATTGAGCGACTGAATCGCCGCGTCGGACTCGGCATCGGTCGACATCTCGACAAAGCCGAAGCCCTTCGACTGACCGGTGTCGCGGTCGTTCACAACGTTCGCCGACGTGACCGTGCCGGAATCGGAAAACAACCGCTCCAGGTCCTGGTCTGTTGCACTGTAGGACAGTCCGCCTACGTAAATACGCTTTGCCACTTGTATGGCTCCTCTCGTCGTTCCCACCCTTGCAGGGTAGAGATGTGCATGGCGTCCGCACAGGGTTGTACGGCCGCCGGGAGTGTAGATGGAGCCTGTTGTCGTCTCCACCATCTGAGGATGTGCAAGGAAAGGAGTGAGAGCCTGCGGAGGCAGCACAAGCGAACTGCTGGACAACATTGGCCAGCGGGCAGCAAGCGGAGGATCAATCGAAACACTTGGTATCAAACAGATAGGCTACTATACCATGTATTGCAAATCTATGCAAACTTTTGCAGGAGTCGCTGCAGCGATTCGGCTGCACACGTTCTCGATGTCGGCTTGCTGTGTACAGCTCCAACGGCAGTCAACGGGTCCTTCGACCCTTCGGCAAGCTCAGGGCAGGCAAGCTTCGATACGGTCCTTCGACTCTGCCACGGTACGGCTATGGCAGGCTCAGGATGAGCGGGTACGCGCTCAGGATGTACGGGGTTTGGCAAGAAAGCGCCTCATACCTTATCTCGACAACGACCCTCAAGCGGTGATCCCGCAGGCACGCCGAGCGGGAGCCGCTCATACTGCGTCGTTCGGCGCATCGGCTCATAGCCCGCCACTCGAATCAGCCTCTCCATCTCGTCGATGGGCATTGTGAAGGCGCAACCTGCGGAGGAGACCACGTTCTCCTCCATCATGGTCGATCCAAAGTCGTCCAGGCCGTAGTCGAGTGCAATCTGCGCGATTCTCGGCCCCTGGGTAACCCATGATGCCTGCATGTGCGGGATGTTGTCCAGCATTAGCCGCGATACAGCCACCATCCGAAGGTAATCGAACGCGCTCGCTCGCTCCCCCTCCAGCTCAGTGCCATCCGGCTGGAACGACCAAGGAATGAACGCGGTGAAGCCTCCGGTTTCGTCCTGCAGGTCCCGGGCCTTCATCAGGTGCTCAAGGCGATCTTCCCAGGTGTCCACCGAGCCGTACATCATGGTGACGCTGGATCGAATGCCCAGGCTATGAGCGACGCGCATGCAGTCGAGCCACTCTTCTGCCGTGTCCTTGTAGATCGCGATCTGCTCGCGAACGCGGTCCGTGAGAATCTCCGCGCCCCCGCCGGGAATTGAGTCCAGCCCCGCAGCCCGGAGGCGCACGAGAGTCTCCTCCATGCTTAGCTTGCTGATCTTTTGGATGTAGATCAACTCAGCGGGCGAGAAGGCGTGAAGAATGACTCCGTACGCGCCGAACTCATCCTTGATGGCGCGCAGTAGGTCCTCGTACCACTCAATCTTTAGCTTCGGGTTCAGGCCGCCTTGAAGGAGTATCTCAATGCCGCCCACGTCCACCATCTGGCGAACCTTGTCGAATATTTGCTCTCGGCTAAGCGTGTAGCCTTCGGAGTGACCCGGCACGCGGTAGAACGCGCAAAACTTGCACCGTACCCAACAGACGTTGGTGTAATTCACGTTGCGTCCGACAATATAGGTGACGACGCTGTCCGGGTTCATTCTGCGGCGTACGGTGTTCGCGAGAGACGCTAGCTCCGGCAGGTTCGGGTGGTGAAGCAGCCGCCTGCCGTCATCCCAATCGAGACGCTGCCCCAGCAAGACGCGCTCGGCAATGTCATCTATGTTCTGCTGGACCGGAGGCTCGGCGATGGCCAATCTGGTGCTCCCGCGTTGAGGGTAGTTGGAGGTGGACCTATGTGTAGTTTACCCGATGCCACCCTCGTCCAACTGAAAATGCGTGATCTCGGAAGGTGGATAGTTGCGCTTTAGAGCTGTAGTGCGGTCGCATCCACAAGACCACTCTGTTCGCTCCACTCGCTTCGCAACGAGCGGCAGAACGCCGCGGAAGCCGTCCTTGGAATCTCTGCTCCAGGCTGTGGCGCTAGGCGTGGTCGCGCTTGCCTATTCGTTTCCACTGCCGGCGGCTCCCACCATCAAGCCGCCCTCTCGATTCACCCAAGTTGCAGGCCCCACGTACCGAGTACGAGTAGTAACCGGAGCGGATCCTCACCTGGATGTGACGGCTGATATGCCCGTTCCCAAGGCCGCATCGAAGTTTCTGGTCCGAATGGCTCTCTGGTGCCCTGGAGACTACCGGGCGCCTCGGTATGATCTTGCCGTTCGAAACGTGCGCACCGCCGAAGGCGCCGTTCTGCCTCAGCTCTCGGATGGGAGCTGGGACATTCCCTTCGCCGGCAAGAGCCGTGTCACAATTCGATATCGCGTAGTCCCCTCGGAGCCTAGCCGATACACCGAGAACGTTCGCATAAGTCCGCGCTGGGCGTTCGTTCACGGCCCCGCCTATCTTATCGCGCCCGTGGAGCAAGCAGAGGGAGCCGCAAGGCTAACCGTGAGCGTGCCGAAGGGATGGCGGGTGGAATGCGCTCTTCCCCTTTCGCGCGGCGCTTCTTCCACTTTTGATGCGGAGTCGGTTCGCCAGCTTGCGGACTCGCCCTTCGTTTGCGGCGCGCTGCGTACGGCGGACTTCAAGGTTAGCGGCAAGCCGCATCGCATTGTCGCGTTCAACTCCGCCGGTCACGTTGGCCTGCCGTCCCTTACCCGTGGCTTAAAGCGGGTCGTGGAAGCCCAACAGAAGATGATGGGAGAGCTGCCCTATGATCGCTATTCGTTCTTCTGCGACATAGGCGGTCGCACAGCACCGGGAAATGGCGCAACAGCCGGTATGGAGCATGCCTCATCGGCCAGACTCGCGTTTCCGCCCACGGCGTCGCTGCGGACAATTCTCGGGCTAGCCGCGCATGAGCTGGCTCATGTGTGGAACGACCACAATCAGCGAGATGAGGTTAGCCCTGTCTACGAACCCCGCACTCACAACCTCTGGTTCATAGAGGGGACGCCGGAGTTCTTTGCAGTCCAAACCCTGGTTCGGCTCGGGCTTGCCTCGCGTTCGACTCTTGCCAGGGAACTGAGGGAGGCCAATCGAGCACCTCAAGGGGTGTCGCTCGAGACGCTCTCGATGCTCGCTTGGCGAAGAGATTCCAAAGGCGATAGCGCACTCGACGACGTATACCGCCGTGGAAAGCTAGGCGCCATGATCCTCGACACGACAATTCGGAACCGGACAAACGGCAAGAGGTCATTGGTACACGTCCTGGCCGCCCTCAATCAGAAGTCAACTCTGCAGGGACCTGGCTCTGAAGAGGGACTCCGAAAAGCTGTCGTCGAGGTGGGTGGCACTGCTCTCGGACCTGTCTTCGACAGAGTGGCTCGCTCGCGAAGCTGGCGCGGCTCGGATATCGCTCGCGTCGCCCTCAACTAGCTTGCACTAGTCAGGTTGCTCGTGAAAGCGTAACAGCCTATCAATCCGTCATTCCCGCATGTCGTTAGCGGGAACCCAGGCTCGCCCTCGTGGGTTGTGCGTTTGCTGGAATGTCGGCAGAGTGTGGACGCATTCATGAATAGGTCGGGCTAGCAGCGTGAGTCGACGCCCGGAGGTATACTCAGCGTTGCCGCAAGAGTGATGAACTGCTTTTGCCGCGCAACCACCATGGGCATCTCCTCTCCATCTCACACTTCATCCGCCACTGCTGTGTCCGTCCGACCCGCATCCGAATCGGACCGCCTGTCGTTCAACGCGGCAGTTGCAGACTTCCCCACCGGCGACCTACTCCAGACCTGGGAGTGGGGCGACCTGAAGGCCGCAAGCGGCTGGCGACCCATCCGGCTAATGGTGGAGCGCGGCGAGTCCGTTATTGGAGTAGTTTCACTGCTGAAGCGAACACTGCCCAAGGTCGGGCGATCCATCCTGTATGCCCCTCGCGGACCAGTCATCGATCTGTGCGACTCGGATGCGGCTGCCGCTCTGCACGAAGCGATTCGAAGTGTCGCAGCCGACCACCGCGCCATTCTGGTGAAGGTCGATCCGCCTGTCGAGGCATCCGATGCCAAAAGCGCCAAAGCGCTGGAGCGAATGGGGTTCCGAAAGGTGCAGGCCGAGGGATTTGGCGGAACGCAGCCTCGGTGCGTTATGCAATTGGACCTGGATAAGGACCCGGATGTGCTGCTCGCTTCGTTCAAGGAGAAGTGGAGATACAACATTCGCCTTGCGGAGCGCAAAGGAGTAGAAGTCGACGTGGACGCGCCCAGAAAGGACCTCCCGGCTTTCTACAACCTTCTCAAGCAGACTTGCGTCCGCGATGGATTCCTGGTTCGGTCGCTGGGCTATTTCGAAGAGATGTGGAGGCTCCTCGCTCCCATAGGGGCGATGCGAATGGCGATCACGCGGTTCGAGGGCGAGGCGGTGGCCGGAGCGTTGATGTTCTACTGCGGTGACCGAGCCTGGTACACCTATGGCGCCAGCTCAAACAGCCATCGAAACGTGATGCCGAACCACCTGATGCAGTGGCGGCTAATCCGGCAGGCCCAGGACCTGGGCTGCAAGTGGTACGACTTCCGGGGAGTGAGCCCAAAGTCCGGCGAGGGCGACAAGCACCTGGAGGGCCTGAACCGATTCAAGGAGGGATTTCGCCCTCGCTTTGTGGAGTACATCGGCGAGTACGACCTGGTGCTCTCGCCCTCCTGGTACTGGGCCTGGAACGTCGCTCGACCCAGGGTCCAGCGGTTTCTGCGGTCGCGAAGCGGTCGCTCTGGACCCGCCGTCGTACAGGAGTAGTTAGGCAGTGGCGCTCCAGCACGACGCATGGATAGAGGTGGACCGCGCCGCCTTGCGCGATAATCACCGGGCAGTTGCTCAGCATGTCGGCGTGGACATTATCGCAGTGGTGAAGGCGAACGCCTACGGCCATGGCGCCGTAGAAGCCGCTCAAGTCTTCGTCGAGTCCGGCGCTCGTATGCTCGGAGTGACGCACCTTTGGGAGGCGCTCGAACTGCGAGCCGGCGGCTTGATGGCCCCCATCCTCGTGATGGCTCCGATTCTCCCGGAAAACGCGCCGGAAGCGGTTGCCTCCCATGGAACGTGTATGGTTCAATCCGCTGAACTCGGTCGCGCCCTCAGCGACGCAGCAACCAGAGCCGGAACCGTCTGCGACGTTCATGTGAAGGTGGACACAGGAATGGGTCGCCTTGGAGCGCCTCCCGGTGACGTCGTCGCGCTCATGGGGGAGCTCGTCACCTTGCCTGGATTGCGAGCCTCAGGAGTGTTCACGCACTTCGCCCGTGCCGCGGATCGAGATCTCGCACCCGCGCTTCATCAGCTTGGAGTGTTTGAAGGCGCATTGGCTGCCCTTCGGGCCAGCGGACATCCCATGCCGATGGCGCATGCTGCCAACAGCGCCGCTGCGCTGAGGCTGGCACGCGCCCGGTTCGATGCGGTTCGGATCGGCACCCTGCTCTATGGGCAGTATCCCACGGCGCATGTGCCTCGCGAGGTTGAGGTGCGCAACACCTGGAGCCTCAAGTCGAGGGTCATTGCAGTAAGGAGACTCGCCGCGGGTTCCGCTGTGGGTTACGGAGCAGATGAGACCGTGCGGCGACCAACCGTCGCGGCGGTTCTTCCAGTCGGCTTCGCGGATGGGTTCACGCTCGCTCCTGAGGGACCCATCTATCGGCAGGGCCTGCTGAGGTTCGCCGTCGGCAGGGCCAGGAGACAGCCTTCAGTTCAGATAGGCAGCCAAACGGCGCCGGTACTTGGCCGCGTCTCGATGCAGTTGACGGTGGTTGATGTAACGGACATCTCTGGAGTGGAGGTCGGCTCCGAGGCCGTGGTGCCTGTGTCCAGACTCGCTGCGAGTTCCCGCCTGCCGAGGGTCTACATCAATTAGAGCGTCCCGCACGTCCACGCAGTCCACGCAGTCCACCGGATAGTGCCCTACTGCAGCACAGGAATCCGGATGGCTTCACGGCGAATCGGATCAGCACTCTCTGTTGAAACCACCTCGTCATACAAGCTGTCCCGCTCCACCGGAACTCTTCCCGCCTCGCGAATGAGCGATACGAGCTTGGGCCGGGTGACCACCTGCGCCTTCTCGCCGAGGTGACCTTCAGGGTAGGTGATCTCATACTCGTGGACCGTCCCGTCCATGTCGTCCGCACCGTACCACAGCGCTGCCTGACTCACCTGGACGGTGTTCATGATCCAAAAGGCTTTGATGTGCGCGAAGTTGTCCAGCATCAACCGGCTCACGGCGATGTTTCGCAGATCATCTGCGCCGGTAGGCGCATCCAGGTGATCCAGATAGGTGCCCTCTGGGTGAAAGGAGAGAGGCGTGAAGGCAAGGAAGTTGCCAAGTTCGTCTTGCAAGTTGCGTAGGCGCAGGAGGTGTTCGACTCTCTCCTCCACCGTCTCCAGGTGGCCGTAGAGCATCGTTGCATATTGCGGAAGACCCGCTGCGGCGATCTCGCGGGCCACGTCCTCCCACTCGCGAGGCCCTATCTTCTTGGGATGGAGCAAGTCATGGACCCGATCCGACATCACCTCGGCGCCCCCACCGGGAATGGAGTCGAGTCCGGCCGCTTTCAGGTCCGCAAGGGTCTCCTGCATCGTCTTGCCGGAAACACGCTGTATCTCGACCAGCTCAACCGCGGTAAATGCCTTGATGTGAACCCCTGGTCGCTCCTGCTTGATGGTGCGGAGTAGGTCGAGGTAGTAGCTGTAGGCTAGCTTCGGGTTGATCCCTCCCACCATGTGAACCTCGGTGATGGGCACGTCTGCGTGCTTTCGCAGGGCCGCTCGCACATCGTCGATCGAGAACAGGTAGGGCTGCGGACCACCCTCCTTCGGGTTCTTGGCGAAGTAGCAGAACTTGCAGTGCTTGTTGCAGATGTTGGTGTAGTTGATATGCTGGTTGCGGACGTAGTAGGCGCGGTCGCCGTGCTTGCGCTCGCGAACCAGGTTTGCCAAGTAGCCTAGACCGGAGAGGTTGGGTGTTCGATAGAGCGTGGCTCCGTCGTCGAACGACAGACGCTCGCCAGCAAGGACCTTGTTGAGAATGCCTGACAGGTCCTCTCCAACGACTCGATTGTGACGACTCAAGGCCCCTGACCTTTGCATCCGAATGCCCCCAGGTAGTACAAGCACGCAACTGCCACACTATACCTTGCGACTAGGCCACCACGCTTCCGTCGTGGGGTTTACCGCAGCCTGCTCTCGCAAAAGTGACACCACGAATCTGAGTGCAAAATTTTGCGTTGCAACTCTTGACATGTGAATCCGAATCCGTTATAGTGCGTGTGAATTCTCACGGTTATCGTTGCGCGCTGGTGCCGCTGAGTGCGAATTCCAGAGTATCCGAGCGACGGTCGTCCTTGCGCAGGACCTGTGATGCCATCCGAGTACTCCCAGCTTGAGCGCAGCGACTTCAAGACGGTAGTAGGCGCTGATCTCTACACCTGGTGGGATCCGCGTCGTTAGAGATGAGATCCGAAGCCCCCATCAACGCGCTGGGTGGGGGTCTTTTTCACTTCGTTAGCTATTGATGCGCCGCCGAAGTCGTTGATTGGACTACTTGGAGGTTACCTTGCGCACGAGTCATTATCTTCTCATCGTCTCGTTGGCCTTTGTTCTCGCTGGGTGTTCAGCTCCGAAGGAGGAGGAAGGCCCAGTTCCAACGCTGGCGACGATCGACAACAACGATCCCCGAGCGGCGCTGGATCCTCAAAAGGACGGGGTTGGCCCTGGCAGCAGCTCTGGCGCGATCCCCAACGATCCGCGGTTCAACGGCATGCCAAAAGCGCCGCGCAACAAGAAGTAGGCCGCCGGGCATGACTGCTTGTGAAGCCGCATCAGTGTATACTGAGGGCATCTGAGTCACATGGATGCGCCTATTAACCGCGCTGACAAGCATGCGGCTCGTCGATTTGCCTGCTTTCACGAACCTGATGTCATTAGGCGAAACTATTTTCTTGACATGTCCGATCAAAGCCGTTATAGTGCATGCATTAAGAGAGCCTTAAGGTCGCACTCAGGGTGTGACCGTGCAAGGAGGTGAATATCGCGTAGCAAGAGGTACCGAGCGGGTAACGCTCGACGTAGTGGTCCAGCAATTCGTCAGATCTTCGTACACTTTATGAAGGAGGACACGACATTGTCCAGACGCAGACAAGGCTTTACGCTCATTGAACTACTCGTAGTCATCGCCATTATCGCGATTCTTGCAGCGATACTCTTCCCAGTATTCGCCCAAGCTCGCGCTGCAGCTCGTCAGATTAGCTGCGTCAGCAACACCAAGCAGTTCTCGCTCGCCGTCCTCATGTACGCACAGGACTTCGACGAGACGATTCCCCGCCTAGACAACAACCGTTGGGACACCGTTCCGAACTGGGGCAATGTCGGCAGCGATTCCCTCACACCGAACGCGATGTTCGCCGGCGTTGTGCAGCCCTACATCAAGACTCAGGGCCTTCAGTACTGCCCAGAGGTTCCTCGAACCAACTGGCGCGGAGCCATCGGCAACCCCGAGATAGACGGCAACCCATACAACCCCGTTCTCGAGCAGAACGGCGTCTATGCCGGCACCTACTCTCAGCAGGCTGTCAACTGGCTGCTTGTGGAAGGTATGCCCGGATCCGGCTGGGATCCTGCAACAGCAACCCGCCCGAATCAGGTCGGCGCACTGTCGCAGTTTGCACGTCCTGCGGAGCTCGTTCTCAACGTGGGAGACAGTGTCTGGTGGTGGGACGGCGTAGCGATCAACAACGGAGTGGGTAACTCGGCAGTTTGGCCGGTCCGCGAAGGCAGCGTATGCGGCGGCGGTGGCTCTGGCTGGACCTGGTATGTTCACAAAGCCACCAGCCGCCAAGGTCAGCCGACTGTTGCCGCGAACTTCACTAACGGGATCAACGGCGGCAGGGCGAACGTCGCCTTGGCAGATGGACATGTGAAGTCGTTTAGGCACGATCAACTTGAGCGATGCGACTTCAATACCTCAGCCGGAACTCATCTCTACACATGGTGGGATCCTCGCTACTAGCAGGTGCTCCATGAGCCACCGTCGCGCGAGCGACGGTGGCTCATCTTATGTATGTGGTGCAGTCCTACTACATCCCACTCAACTCTGCCATTTCCTTGGAGGTTACTGTGCGCCTAAGCCATCTTCTCACTCTCATATCCCTTCCTATCTGTTTGGCGGCCTGCTCGGGGCCGAAGGAGGAAGCAGTGCCTGCACCTGTTGGAGCAACCATCGACAATAAAGACCCGCGTGCGGTAAACGCGCCACAGCAGGCCGGAGTAGGTCCCGAAGCCAACACGATTCCGGGCGGAGATCCGCGCTTCAACGGCATGCCTCAAAAGGGCGGGAAAAAGAAGTAGGACCTACCCGTACGCTGCCGGCCAGGACGGGGTATCCTACCGGCAGAAGTGCGGCATGATACGAACTGACAAACCCAAACAGCCAATGCAGCGCAATAGGGTGGCACTTTTCGCGACGTTAACCATCCTATTAGCCTTGGCTGTTGCGTACGCCTCTGGGTTTTTGGGGCCCTCGAGTCCGACCTCCGGCTCATCACTCGAGCTCACGCGGGCGGGAGATGACGTAGTCCTTGCGGACCCTCCACCTTTGTCCGGCGGTGATGCTGCAGAGACGCGCGAAAGACTACGCCTCCTGGATGATTTTCGCACCGAATATTGGGCGCGCCAAGATGATCGGGCCTATCTGGTCGCGTATGCACGCCGAGCGGCAATCACCAAAGACCTGATCAGCGCCCATGCAGCCTACAAGGGACTTGTACGGCTTTACCCAAGTGATCCAGCCTATCAGGATCTGTTGGGCCAAATTGACGTTCAGCTCGGCCTGTACTCAGAAGCAGCCGAACTGTTTCGCGGCCTCACAAGGCTCCGGCCCGAGAACGTGAATGGCTACATAGGCCTAGCACAAGCTCTCTACGGGATGGGCCAAAGAGACGAGACGATTAAGACACTCGAGGAGGCTTCGCGCTCACTCTTGCCTGCCGATGCGATGGGTCATCTGTTCATAGGGCGCGAGTTCGAGAAGCTGATCAACTACCCATCCGCACTCGCCGAGTCGGAACGGGCCTGGCGGGCTATGCCGTTGGATCCGGTCGCTAATGTGCTCTATGCACGGATACTCAACAAACTGCGACGTATTTCTGAGGCCCACATCCTCCTCGAGAAGGTAGTAGCCGCACATCCCGACAATGTTCCGGCTCGAAGCACCTTGGCCCAAGTACTTGACAATCCGTTGAATCCACGCAGAAATCCCGCCTTGGCAGAACACCACTTTCTTGAGGTGCTTAAGCGTGCTCGTACCAATACGGAGGATGCGCGCTCGCTTGGCCTCATCTATATGGCGCAAGGCCGCTACAAACAGGCCGCCTTCATCTTCACCCTGATGCTCGCCTCGAAGCCGAATTCCGCTGCTGCTAGGCTGCAGTTGAGCAAAGCCTACGCCAAATTGGGCAACTCCACCCTCGGCAAGGCACAGGGTGCGATTGCGTATCGCTTGATTGATCGCGACACACGCGAGAATGAACTCGGTGCGCGTCGAAGCGAGAAGCCGACCGGCGTTCCGCAGCGCCTCGCCCTGGCACAACACTACATGGACCATCGCCAGTACTCGTTGGCGCTTCCGGAGCTGCAGGCAGCTTTCGCACTTGCTCCACAATCTCCCGAAGTTCGAAAGCTGCAGAAAGAGTTCGACTTGAGGGTGGGCGTAAGTCTCGCACCTTT
Organism: bacterium; assembly: GCA_009885735.1. GTDB lineage: Bacteria > Armatimonadota > Chthonomonadetes > Chthonomonadales > CAJBBX01 > VFKD01. Next base: position 6,735 of record VFKD01000348.1, on the reverse strand, counting down.
CGCCGCCCGAGTAGCTTCAGGCAAGTGAGAACAGCAATCGCTCTATGGTTGATTCTGCTCGGAACGGCGCTCACGGGCTGTCGGTCTACAAAACAGCCCGCAACGTCACCTACCGGACTGCCCCAATCGCCGATCGTCTTCCATGACGTTGCCGGAACCAGCGGAATTGACTTCATCCGGACAAACGGCGCTTTCGGTAAGAAGTGGGTCCCTGAGACAATGGGCGGCGGCGGGGCGTTCATCGACTACGATCGCGATGGCCTACTGGATGTACTGCTCATCAACTCGGACTGGTGGCTTCCAAATCGGCTGCCGGGATCTCGGCCTACGATGAAGCTGTACCGCAATCTGGGAAATGGGAAGTTCGACGATGTTTCGAAACAGACCGGGCTAGACGTACCGATCCAGGGCATGGGCGCCGCAGTAGGCGACTTCGACAACGATGGCTTCGATGACCTAGTGGTTACCGGGGTGCATGACCTGCGACTGTTCAAGAACGAAGACGGCAAGCGGTTTTCCAACGTCACCGCGAAGTCCGGAATTGTCAACCACGGCTGGTCCACCAGCGCCGCGTGGCTCGATTACGACCGCGACGGCAAGCTGGACCTCTTTGTGTGCAACTACGTCAAATGGACCATCGCGACCGATGTCTTCTGTGGAGTGAAGATCAAGACCTATTGCGAGCCCTCCGTCTTCCAGGCCGATAGCTGCCGGCTCTACCGCAACCTGGGCAGCGGCAAGTTTGCCGATGAGACGAACGCCTCCGGCCTGCAAACCAACAAGAGCAAGGCCCTTGGAGTCTGCATCCTAGACTTCGACCAGGACGGCTGGCCGGACATCTTCGTCGCGAACGACCTCATGCCAAATGCTCTGTATCGCAACACGGGCAAGGGCAAGTTCACTGACATTGGTCTTGAGACCGGAATGGCCGTGAGCGAGTCCGGTATTTCTCGCGCGGGAATGGGTGTGGACTCAGCGGACATGGGGGCGACGGGACGACACGCAATTTCCATTGGCAACTTCACCAATGAGGGGCTTGCACTCTACGACACCTCCGGGCCTCCGCCCTATATTGATGCGTCCACCAAGGCAGGAACCAATCTCGCCTCAGCGCCTTACGTGACCTTCGGCTTGGTGTTTTCCGATCTCGACAACGACTCACAGTCGGACCTCGTCATCACAAACGGGCACATTGCCGACACCGTCTCAATCACCCATCGCGGCCAGACCTACGAGCAGCCGGCTCAAGTGTTTCGCAACATGGGAGACCTCACTTTCGCCGATGTGTCGGCTCAGGCGGGAGCGGGCATCACTACGCCGCTGGTGGGCCGAGGACTGGCCCGAGGAGACTTCGACAACGACGGGCGCATGGACCTGCTCCTTATCCCCAACTTCGGGCCGTGCAGGCTGTTGCGCAACGAGAGCGATTCGAAGAACTCGTGGATCACTCTCAAGCTCACGGGGACCAAGAGCAATCGCAATGGCTATGGAGCGTTCGTGGTGATCACTGCGGAAGGCAAGAAGCAGACAGGGCTCTGCCGAAGCGGCTCCGGATACCTCACCGCGAGCGATCAGCGGCTTCATTTCGGGCTTGGTACCGCGACAGGTGTCGAGAGTGTTCAGATTAGCTGGCCATCCGGCCTGAAAGAGACCTGGAAGGACCTGCAACCCGGTCGGCAGCACGATCTTGTGGAGGGCAGCGGGACGAAGAGTTAGCCTGCACTATGCACATTGTTTATTATTGTGGCAGCGACCGTCAAACCGCCATTACCGCATGGCCGTAGCGGGAAGCCGGTGTCTATCTTCTAGGTCACTTGAGTCCGAAGAGGTGTTGTAGTTGTAGCAAGTCTTGAGAAAAAGTCCGTCCTCGACATTCGGCGACTCCTTTGCAATTGTCACCCTGAGCGGAGCCACAGCCGTATCGTGGCGCAGTCGAAGGGTCCGGAAGCATCAGATCGTATCCGCCCGGATGCTTCGGCTTCGGTTCGATACGGCTGAACCTCCGCTCAGCATGACAGTACCGGACCTCATTCTGGGACACAACACAATGGCCTAATCATTAAGGCAGGGCACCCAGTTGTCTCGAAACCGTGTACAATTCGTCAGTATGAGGCGAGGCCCCGCTAGTCGGTATGGACCGCGCCCGTGTGACGGACTTCACACTCCGGATGTTGCATCCGTCACAGTCAAACTCGGCGATATACCCTATAATCTGGTTCTAGTCCGAGAGCGCGGCGCTCCAACTCTGACGCAGAGCTCTCGGCTGAATGCGAAGCGACATCTTCCATGCTCTTCGCTGCTCGAATTGGGCCTCGCGCCACTCTCCCGATCCGCGCGGGGCTCAACTCACTTTCTCTCCCCAGCCGCCTCCTCCTGGAGTCTCGATGCGAATGCGCGTGCCCGAGGCAGCCTCCAGGCTGAACTTGCCGGGCATCAGCCTTTGTACGCCGGTAGGTCCAATGATCGAGTTGCACCCAGGCTTTCCCGCGTCTCCACCATTGGCGCCCCGAGGACCCCATCGACGCCGATCCGACACCACGGTAATCGTGGCCGGCGCGAGCAGCTCAATCTCGCGCACAACGCCGTCTCCGCCTCGGTGCTTTCCTGCACCACCCGACGCTCGGCGCACGCTATATTCGGTCACACGCAGAGGATAGTGCTGCTCCAGCGCTTCGATGGGTGTGTTGCGTGTGTTAGTCATATGTGTGTGGATTGCGGATTCGCCTGGACCATTCGGCCCTGCGCCTGCGCCACCCGCGATCGTCTCGTAGTACGAGAAGGGTCGATCGCGGATCGAATCCCATCCGCCTATCATGAGGTTGTTCATCGTGCCTTGGCTGCACGCGGGAATGAGCTCCGGTGCAGCAAGCGAAAGAGCGCCAAGGACCACGTCCACAATGCGCTGTGAGGTCTCCACATTGCCGGCGGCCACCGCGGCTCTCCGGCTGGCGTTGACAACGCTTCCGGCCGGTGCAGGCACGCTCACCGGCTCAAACAGGCCGGCGTTCATAGGCGTCTGGGCATCAAGCAGACAGCGCAAGACGTAGAAGCACGCAGACCGCGTGATTGCTTCGGTCGCGTTGAGCGAACCGCGTACCTCCGGTGTACTTCCAGTGAAATCGAACTCGATCTCTTCGCCGCATACGCGGACGCAAACGGCGATTGAGATGTCAGAGTTACCTAGCCCATCATCGTCCAGCATGTCGGACCAGCGGTAGTCGCCATCCGGCAGCCGCGCGATAGCCGTGCGTAATACCCTGGAGGAGTACGACATGATCTCCTCGGCACGCAGCATCACCTCGGGAAGGGAGTGAAGATCGACAATCTCTCTAAGGCGTCGGGCCCCCACATGGTTCGCGGCGATCTGGGCCGAGAGGTCGCCGCGCCGCTCGTCTGGAGTGCGAGAGTTGGCGGCAACGAGGTCGAGCATCGTCTGGTCGATTCGCCCCCGTCGCACAAGGCGCACAGGGGGCAGGACCAGTCCCTCGTGCAAGAGCTCGGTGCTCAAGGGAAGCGAGCCAGGCGAGATGCCGCCGACATCCGCATGGTGAGCGCGGTTGGCAGTGTATCCAAGGAGCGTGCGATCTCTTGCGAACACCGCCCCTACGAGCGTGATGTCCGGCAGGTGAGTGCCTCCCAGCCATGGAGCGTTGCACATCCACATATCGCCAGGTTCGAAGCGCACCGAGGCCAACAAGCTCTGCATCATGAGCGGCATCGCGCCGAGGTGAACAGGGATATGTGCAGCCTGAGCCAGAAGTCGGCCACGCACGTCGAACACTGCGCAGGAGTGGTCCAGCCGCTCCTTGATGTTCGGCGAGTACGCGCACCGCTCGAGCGCGACTCCCATCTCCTCGGCGATCGACGAGAAGAGATGCTTCCAGACTTCTACAAGAATAGGATCCACTGTGTATCGCTCCACGGGAGCGCCTCATGCGCCGCCGGTTTGACGAGATGCATCACGATTTGTTATACTCGGCTTCGCTCTGGCAAAGTCCAGGGCAACTATTTCTCCGCGCCGCAGCGGCGGAAGGCGCCGCCATGACACGCAGACCCACGGAAACGACCGAAGACCGCCCACGCCGCCGCAGACGCCGCGCCGTGACGGCAGCGGAGATTATTGACTTTCTGGAGTATCTCGCGCCGCCGTCCCTATCGTTGCCGGAGTCGCCTTCCGGGCTGCAGGCCGGCTCGCCGAGCGGCCAGATACGCACCATTGTAGTTGCGCCCATGGCGTCATTTCATGCCCTCTCCACCGCCGCCGCGCACAAAAACACGCTCCTCGTCACCGCGGCGCCACTTCTCACATCGCCCATCATGTCCGTGAGGCGAGACGACCCAGTGGGCGGAAAGCTAGCCTATCTTCTCGAGCACCAGATCAACCTCTATGTGCTTCCCAATGCGTTTGCATCGGCCCCAGGCGGCTTCGATGACAGCCTTGCCGAGGTCCTCGGACTCGCGGCCACTTCACCCATTCTTCCCACGGCCTATGAGCCGCAGTATAAGATGGCAGTCTACGTGCCCCACGGCTATGTGGATGCGGTACATTCCGCAGCCTCGGAAGCGGGCGCAGGTGGCGTGGGCAACTATAGCCACTGCTCGTTCCAGGTAGAGGGCACAGGAACCTTCTTCCCACGCGATGGAGCACGGCCCGCAATCGGTCAGGTAGGCAGGCTGGAGCGAGTGGCTGAAACAAGGCTGGAGCTGCTCGTTCCTCAGCGCGAGCTGCAAGGCGTCATCGCGGCTGTACTCGAAGCGCACCCCTATGAGGAGGTCGCCTACGACGTCTATGTAGTGAAGAATCCAGGCGTCGTCTACGGTCGGGGCCGCATCGCTGAGCTCCCGCTCCAGGTCGCGCTCGAGACGGTGCTCGCGCAGGTGCAGGACGCGCTGGGAGTGTCGTCGCTGCGGTGCTCGCACATGCCGGACTTCCCTATCGGCAGGGTGGCTGTCGCCAGCGGAGTGAGCGACGGCATCTTTTGGCAGGCGAACAAGGCAGGGGCCGGAGCGCTCGTCACCGGCGGCGCTTCACAGTACGACCTCATGCTGGCCGATGGAAGCACAACGGTAGTCGTTGATGTCGGCTACGGCCCGTCAGTTGCGCCTGGGCTTCGGAGGCTCTGCGCCCAGCTTCACGGCACGTTCAGCGCGGATGGACTGAAGACGACCTATGCCGCCTCCCCAAACAACCAGGCCTAGCCAATGAGAGCCTTAATCTCGCGCGACCTTCCTGCGAAAGCGCTCGACACCGTGCGTGCCGTTGCCGAGGTCTCGGTCTGGCCGCACAACAGGCCGCCAACAGCGCAAGAGCTTGTCGAGCACGCCGCCGACGCAGACGGCATCCTGTGTCTGCTAACGGATCGCATCGACGACGCCCTGCTGAGCGCATTGCCGAAGCTGCGCATCGTCAGCCAGATGGCCGTCGGAGTGGACAATATTGATCTGCAAGCATGCGCAAACCATGGAGTGGCAGTGGGCAACACCCCTGGAGTACTTACCGACACCACCGCGGACCTTGCTGTCGCACTGCTGCTCGCCACGGCAAGGCGAGTTTGCGAGGGTGAGCGCTTCCTCCGCGCGGGAGAGTGGACCACATGGTCGCCAATGCTGCTTGCCGGCGCGGAGGTACACGGAGCAACGATAGGCATCGTGGGCATGGGACGCATTGGTTTCGAGGTGGCCAGGCGTGCGGCGGGATTCAAGATGCGCATAGTCTACACGTCGCGCAGTCCGAAGCCGGATGCAGAGAGGCTGTTTGGCGCGGAACGACGAAGCCTTTCGGAGCTGCTCGCGGAGAGTGACTTCGTGAGCGTGCACACTCCGCTCTCCTCCGAAACTACCGGGCTGATTGGCGCTGCGGAACTGGCGGCAATGAAGCCGAGTGCGATCCTGATCAACACCGCACGAGGAGCGGTGGTGAGCCAACGTGCCCTGTACGATGCTCTCAAGAACGGTCGAATCTCGGCTGCGGGCCTGGATGTGTTCGAACGCGAGCCGATCCCGATGGACGACCCCCTGCTCACCCTGCCGAATGTGGTGATGCTGCCGCACATCGGCTCCGCCACGGTGGCGACGCGAACGCGGATGGCTCAGATTGCGGCAGACAACCTCGCGGCCGGACTGCAGGGCCTGCCTATGCCCCACCCTGTCGCGCTTCCCGTGCGTATGCGAGCACAGTAATCGACTAGGATCAATCGAAGGTCTCAACTGACCTGGAACCCGGCTCAACGAAGCACAACTTCGCAGCCGAGTCCCAGGTCCCCCCATCAATCTCGGTCACTTAGCGTGCCTGAGCCAAGGCTGAGCCGCAGAGGACACGGCGAAACGCAGAGAAGGGCACGGGCATTCTCGCGCAGAGACACAGGGATGCAGAGAACGGCAAGTGCGACTCAGATGCGTGGGCCCAAGTCCGTTCGTCCTGAGCCTGCCACAGCCGTACCGTGGCAGAGTCGAAGGACGCGGGCGAGCACAGCACTTTTGTTTATGATACGTGCCAGCTCGTCGCGGTCGTGGATCCGCTCGGGCATCGCGTGTCGTATGTCTATGGTCGCTACGGTAACCTTGCGACCGAGCAGAACGCGCTCGGCGTCTACACTTCCTACGTTTACGATTCCATGGGCTACCTGGAGAGCGTGCAGGACTCGCTGGGCAACTATGTGACTCAGGTCTGGAACTCATCCAAGCAGCGGACCGCAAGCATCGACCAACTCGGGAATCGGACCAGTTTTCAATATG